>DATGLJ010000143.1:0-14026 GCA_035294185.1 Occallatibacter sp.
AGGCGATTGGAATTGAAGCCCAGCGGAAGCGAATAGCCATACGACCCATATCCATAAACGTAAAGAGGGTTTTTCCCCGTCTCCCGCTTGTCCTTTCGATAGACGATCGAGATGGGCACGGCAACTCCATCCGGCGCTGTCGCATGGATGCGTTCGCTTGCGTAAAGCGTGCGATCGAATCCGCCCGGGATCTCCACCTGCTTGAGCAGCTTGGAGGAGCCCGTCCGCAGGTCGTACTCGTAGACCGAACTCGGCGTCACCAGCGACTGGTAGCCGTAGCGGAAGGTTGCGGTGTCGAAGACCCGGTTGACGTGCGGCTGTGCGCTGTATGCCGGCTCGGGGAAGGCAATCTCGGCAGCCGGCGCGGCATCGGCGCCCTCGCCCGCGAACTTCCACAACCGCAGGCGCGGCAGTCCGTCCTCGCGTTCTGCGGCAACAAAGAAACCGGCGAAGAGTTCGACATCTTCGAGCATGATCGCCTCGCGATGAGGAATCAGCTCGGTCCAGTGCTCGCGGCCGGGCGTGGCGACGGGCGTCGTCACCAGCCGGAAATTGCGGCCCCGATCGTTGGTGCGGATGTACAGCAGCCCGTTGCGATGATCGACTGAATACTCATGCTCGTCCTCGCGGGCGGCGACCAGGGTAAAGTTGCCGTTAGGCGTTTCGGCCGCCAGAAGGCGGCACTCCGTCGTCGTGTGGCTTGCCGACTCCAGCACGATGTACTTGCCGTCCCGCGTGCGTCCTGCCGCCAGATTGAAGCGCTCGTCGTCGTCCTGATAGACCAGTACATCCTGCGCGTGATCTGTGCCCAGCGTGTGCCGCCAAAGCTGGTACTGGCGCTTCTGCTGCTCATCCTCGACCGTGTAGAACAGAGTGCGATTGTCAGCGGCCCAGACCACCGAGCCCGCGCGCTCCACCCCGCCGGCCAGAGTTTCGCCCGTCGTCAGATCCTTGATGTGCAGCGTGTACTGGCGGAATCCCCGCGTGTCTGTGGTGTAGGCCAGCCAGCGGCCGTCGTCGGTAATGTCCATATCGCCGACTGCGAAGAATGCCTGGCCCCTGGCCAGCACGTTGCCATCGAGGATCGCTTCTTCCGGCGCATCGGCATCCATGGCGTCTGCGCTTCCCCGCTTGCGGCAATGGATCGCGTATTGCAATCCCTCCTCGGTGCGCGAGTAGTACCAGTACGCGCCATCTCGATAAGGCACCGACACATCGGTCTGCTTGATGTGGCTCAGCATCTCCTGGTAGAGCTGCTCGCGAAGCCCGGCCAGAGGGGCCATCACCGATTCGGCATAGGCGTTTTCAGCTTCGAGATAGGCGATTGTTTCGGGGTTCTCCCTGTCGCGCATCCATGCGTACTCGTCGCAAAGCGTAATTCCGTGCCGTGTGGTTTGTGTCGGACGTTTCTGTGCAATCGGAGGCGAGGGAAGGGAATTCGTGCTCATCACCCTTCCAGTTTATCGGCATGAACGCAGCCGCCCGCAATCCGCGCAGGCGCATCCGGGAGCGCGGCCGGGAACTGCGCGGCAGCCGCCCGCGTACAATGAAGTGGAATGAAAGCCCTATTTCGCGCGAGGCATATCTTTTTTCCGCTGCTGGTTGCCGCGGCTGTTGCTTTCTTCCCGCAGTCTGAGCTCGCCCAGCCGGCCGGCGAGCTTCCCAGGCCAACCGACTATGTGAGCGATTTCGCTCACGTTCTTTCGCCGGAGGCGATCGAGCACATCGACTCTATCTGCTCGCAGCTCGATCACTCGGCCGCCAACGCGCAGATTGCGGTGGTTACGGTCAGCTCTCTGGATGGCGATGACCCTGCCGACTACGCGAACCAGCTCGAAGACAAATGGAAGATGGGCCGCAAGGGCTCCGACCGCGGCGTGCTCGTGCTGCTCGCCGTGAACGATCGCAAGTACCGCATCGAAGTTGGCTACGGGCTGGAGGGCATTCTGCCCGACGGCAAGGTCGGCGACATCGGCCGCTCGATGATTCCCGATCTGCGCGCCGGCAACTATGACGATGCGCTGACGCTCGCCGTGGGCCAGATTGCTCAGGTAATCGCCGGCGACGCACACGTTACTCTCGATGAAAACGCCTCTGTGCCCGAGCGCGCGCCCCCTGTGCGCCACAGTTCGGGACTCGCAAACCTTGTGCTGCTGATTCTTGTGCTGATCTTCTTCGGCGGCTTTTCGCTGCTGCGCATGATCTTCGGCTGGGGGCTGTTCTTCGGCGGCTGGGGAGGCGGCGGACCGTGGATCGGCGGGGGCGGCTATGGCGGCGGAGGATTCTCCGGAGGAGGCGGCAGCGGCGGATTCGAAGGATTCGGCGGCGGCAGCTTTGGCGGCGGCGGCGCAGGCGGAAGCTGGTAGAGATGCGGGCAGCGAAGTGAACTGTAACCGAGGAGAACGGATCGTATGAAGCGCGGATTGTGGATTGGACTGGCAATCGTGGCGGTTTTGGCGGTCGCGGCGCTGATGGTGTTCGGCAGCTACGTGAGCGCAAAAAACCAGATGGTCGCTAAGGATCAGAACGTGAAGAATGCGTGGGCGGAGGTGGACGTGCAGATGCAGCGCCGCGCCGACCTGATTCCGAACCTGGTGCAGACGGTGAAGGGGTTCACGAAAGAGGAAAGCACAGTCTTTGCGGATATTGCCAATGCCCGCGCCGGCATGCTGAACGCGCAGGGACCGGCGGCGAAGATCGCGGCCAATAATCAGCTCGATGGAGCCATTGGCCGGCTGCTCCTGCTGACGGAAAACTACCCGCAGCTTCGCTCGAGCGACCAGTTCATGCGCCTGCAGGACGAGCTGGCCGGCACGGAGAACCGCATCAGCGTGGCGCGCAAACGCTACAACGACGCGCTTACCGACTACGATACCTTCATCCGCCAGTTCCCTAACAGCATCTGGGCCGGAATCGCCGGCTTCCAGGTGAACAATGACTACTTCACCGCAAGTCCGGCCGCGCAGAATGTTCCGCAGGTGAGCTTCTAGCCGCGCTCGAAGATTGAGCGGCAGTTGCGGCGTCGCCTGATGCGTCCCGCAACTGCCGCATCTTTGCAGCTTTATGCGGCTGCAGCGCGTGTCCGGCTGATCTCCGTTACCGTGCGCGAAATCTGCTGCGGCTCGTGCTTCAGCGCGATATCGGCCTGCGACACGATGCCCACGACCGAGCCCTGCTGGTCAACCACCGGGATGCGCCGCACCTGGTGCTTCTGCATGGCGTGCTCGGCGCTCTCGACGCGCTCATCCGCGCGGCAGACCACGGGATTCTTGTGCATGTGCTCGCGGATCGGCGTAGTGGCCGGATCCAGGCCCTGCGCAACGATCGAGCAGCACAGATCGCGGTCGGTGACAATGCCGGTCAGTTTGCGGGACTGGCGGTCGCTGATGACCGGGACGGAGCCCACATTGGCTTTGCACATGATGCGCGCTACCGATTGCGCGGTGTCTTCGGGCAGACAACACGTAGGATCGGAAGTCATGATGTCGCGGATATTCATGGATCATCTCCTAAGCTGAGATTTGGATTGGAGCTTTGGCTGCCGGACCGAGCCTCGCGACGCTTCCTCGGTCAGGCCGGAAATGAAATTACGCCGCGGTCTATGCCGCGTGAGCGGCAGCCGTCGTACGGCCGAGAAAATGCTCGAACCAATGCCGGGCCAGTTGGGCGACACGTTCCAGCGCGCCCGGTTCCTCGAACAGGTGGGTAGCGCCGGCAATTATTTCCAGCCTCTTCTCGCCTCCGAGCCGCGCCAGAGCCCTGCGATTGACATTGATGACAGAGCCGTCTTCTCCGCCCACGATCAGCAGCACAGGCACATGGACATGCTCGAGAGCGTGCCAGGCCAGGTCGGGCCGGCCGCCGCGCGACACCACCGTCGCAATTGCGCTGTTCGCGGCTGCCGCGGCAAGCCCCGCCGCTGCGCCGGTACTGGCGCCGAAGATCCCGATCCTGACGCCCTGCAGTGCGCGGTGCTGCGCAAGCCATGCCGTCGCCTCGTTCAGCCGGTCGGTGAGCATCTCAATGTCGAAGCGCAGCTCCGCGCCTCCGCGGTCGCGCGCCTCTTCCTCTTCGGTGAGCAGATCGAGCAGCAGCGTGGCCATACCGGCTTTCTCGAGCGCGCGGGCCACGAACCGGTTACGCGGGCTCATGCGGCTGCTGCCGCTGCCATGCGCAAACAGTACAGCACCCCGCAGGCTGGCCGGAATGTGCAGATCGCCCCGGATGACCACGTCGCCGGTCGCGATTTCGACCGTATTTCCCGGTTCTTTGCGGTCGCAACGGAAGATGCTGCCGGTCGCCGCTTGCTCGTTTCCGTCCATGGTTCGGCCTCATTTCTCGCGCGGATTGCGGCGCGGAATTGCCGATCGGCGCGTTGCGCCGGGGTTTTTCCGCTGCTACGCCGCGCGATCGATCACATCGGCCGCCGTGGCGTGGCGCGCGCAATCGGCGCAGCAGAAGAACTGCCTGCCGACTTCGACGCCATGGCCGATCACGCGGCATTGGCAGTGCTCGCAGACAGGCGCCATTGCGTGGATGGCGCATTCGAAGCTGTCGAAGGTGTGCCGGGCGCCGGCCGCCTCGACATAAAAAGCTTTGTCGTAGTCATTTCCGCAGACTTCGCATCGTGGCATAAAGTCCTCCGGACAAAGGCCGTTTCTTGCGGAGAATTGGCGGGGCGGCCAGTTCTATCGAACCGGCGTCGCTTTGTCTTGTGCTCGCGCGCGCCAGGGCGCGGCTACAGGTAAGAATGCGGAGTGCGGCGGCTCGTTGCCCCGGCCCCGGCATTCGATGCTGTTGCAGCCGGAAGCGCATTTCATGAGGCGCAACTGCACGGCGCCGGGCGGCAATGGTCTTCGAGCGAGCAATCCCGAAGCGCGGCAATTTCAAATGGAACGGGCCATTCCGCTGTTGCAGAATGGCCCGTTGCCAAACGCTGTTCAGCCTGCCTGAGCGCTATTTGTAAGAGCCCACCGCCGTCGCCTCGTCGTCGTAAATATCGAATACCGTATAAAGCTTGGTGAGCTGCAGCACGTCCTTTACCTTCTTGGTCAGGTTGAGCAGCCTTACGCTCGCGCCCTGATTCTTCGCCGTTGTATAGGCGCTTACCAGCTCGCCCAGGCCCGAGCTATCGATATAGCTCACATCGCCGAGATTCAGCAAAATATTTTTCTGTCCCTTGCCGATCAGGTCGCGAATTGCATCGCGCAGTTGCACGCTGCCCTCGCCCAGGGTGATGCGGCCGCTCAGGTCCAGAACCGAAACCCCGTCCACGGAACGGGAAGCGATTGTCAGTGCCACGGAAATCCTCCTTATCGGTACGAAATCGTTATAACATCAGGGCCCGGCAGCCAGCGGAAATCCACATCCGCGCCTGCCGGCTTCAATGCTTGTCTGCCGCCGGACGCAGATGTTTGACCAGCGTCAACTCGGTTCCTGGGTGCAATTGTCGAAAGTGTACCTCATCCATGAATGAGCGGATCAGAAAGATGCCGCGCCCGGTTCCGCGCATCAGATTTTCGGGGGCCAGCGGATCGGGAAGAGCCTCGGGATCCACGCCCTTGCCCTGATCCGCGATCACGAACCTCAATTCGGTTCCGGTATTTTCCAGGCTCACCAGGATATGCTTGCTCGGGTCGTACTCATTCCCGTGCAGAACGGCGTTCACCGTCGCTTCGCGCACCGCCATGCCGATGTGAAACTGCTGGTCCTCGTCGAGCCCCGCTTCGGCAGCCAGTTTTTCGGCTGCGGTTTCCACTTCGGCCACGCTCTCCATGGTGGAGTTCAGCTCAAAACTCCGCCGTCCTTTGCTGGACGCATTCACGGCCGTCATTTCGCCTCGGATCGGGTAGGCGCGCGATGCGGGCTCGCTGCTGCGCCGCGCGCTTTTGAGAAACCTGCTCGCAGTTTCCCGTTCCGAGCGCGGCTGTGTCAAGCCAGGGACCCGCGGCCGGCCCCGTAAGAGCCCGTTGATCGCCGCGCCGCGAGCAGCCTGCGCAGCTGCTGCTGCGCGGGCCTCTCCACAAAGTGCAAAGCCGCCAGCGCCAGCGCAATCAGCAGCGCATAACTGATCCACGGATCGTACTGGCTCAGTCCCAGCCGGTCGAGCAGGTGCGAATGGTGGATCAGGTTCCACAGGTTAAAGTGCAGCAGATAGAGGCAGTAGCTGGCCTCGCCCACGAACACCAGCGGCGTCCAGCCAAAAGCGAGCGAAAGCCGGTTGTTCCCGGCCAGACCCAGGATCACGCAGCCGAACAGAGGCATGAGCATGCCGTCGTGCATCACCGAATAAGGCAGGTGGGCCGACTGGGTGAGCAGCGCGAAGATGGCGGCGAAGCCAAAAACCCCCAGCGCCGGCCGCACCGCGCTGGCGCGGTCGAGCGTCTCGTCCACGCTGGCCAGCATCACGCCGAAGACAAAGCTGGCCAGGTGCGGGATGGGCGTATATTTCAGAGCCTGCAGCCACGGTCCCCAGCTCCAGCGGTCCGGATGGGCAATGCCGTCCGGATTGAAGAAGGCGTAAAGCGCGCCCGGCACCATGCCCAGCATCCACACCGCGGCCATCTTCGCCAGGTGTGTGCTCATGCGCTTTGGCCGCTTCCACTTCGCCATCCATGGGAAAAGAAAGTAGAAGAACGATTCGGCCGACATCGTCCACGCCGGCGTGTTCAGAAAAGTGGCGATCTCCGGAATCCATCCCTGCAGCAACAGAGGCGTCAGCACCATGCCCGTCCAGAACATGCGGTGCGTATGCGCCCCGTACTCCAGCGGCGCAACCTGCCAGGCAAGGATCAGGCTCAGCAGATAGATGGGATAGAGCCGCGTGAACCGCGCCTCCCAGAAGCGGGCCTTGTCCAGTTGCCCGGCGCGCGCCCGGCCGGCGTAGTTGTACGCCAGCACGAATCCGGAAAGCAGGATGAAAAAGCTTACCGACGCGTAGCCGGCGTTGACCACCGGCGCCAGCGGCCCAAACCAGGCCGGATTGGAGAAATGGAAAAAGACGATATTGAGGGCTGCGAAACAGCGCAGCCCCGTCAACGCTCTCAGTCTCTCCGGTCTGCGCATCTCCACAGATGATTGGACGGCCGCGCGGCCGGATGGAATACGGTCACCGAATGTGGAAAGCGTCGCGGACGCCGGCGCCTGGTTCATGGCTGCAACGGTGCAACTTCCTGAGAGCCCGATGGATTTCTTTGAATGGCCTGCAAATGGACCCACAGCGCCGGCTTCAGGACGTTACCAGCGAGCCCACGCGCTCGCCCTGCACCACGCGCTTGATATTGCCCGGCTGCCTCATGTTGAAAATGACCATCGGCAGATTGTTGTCCTTGCAAAGGCTTACCGCCGTCAGGTCCATTACCTTTAAACCCTGGCGCAGGATGTCCATATAGCTGATCTCGTCGTATTTGACGGCATCTTTGACCAGCACCGGATCGGCGTTGTAGACGCCCTCCACCTTGGTGCCTTTCAAAAGCACTTCGGCCTTGATCTCCATGGCCCGCAGGCTGGCCGCCGTGTCGGTGGAGAAAAACGGATTTCCGGTGCCGGCAGCGAAAATCACCACGCGCCCTTTTTCGAGGTGCCGCACCGCCCGCCGCCGGATGTAGGGCTCGGCCAGCTGGTTCATGAATACCGCCGTCATCACCCGGCACTGAACGCCGCGTTTTTCGAGGGCGTCCTGCAAGGCAATGGCGTTGATAACCGTCGAGAGCATGCCCATATTGTCGGCGCTCACCCGGTCCATCTCCCGCGCCTGGCTGGCTACGCCGCGAAAGAAGTTGCCGCCGCCGACAACGATGCCCACTTCGACGCCCATAGCATTGATCTCGGCGATCTCGCCCGTGACCGCGGCCACGCGCTCGGCATCCAGGCCGAAACCGCGCTCGCCGGCCAATGCTTCGCCCGATAGCTTGAGAACAATCCGCTTATACATGCCCTTTCGAGTATCGCATAGGAGGCGGACGGGCCGTCTGCCTCCCTCATCGGCGGCCGCGTCGAACCCGCGCCTGCCGGCAGCTCGCAAATGGGGCAGCGCGTGGGCAAAACCGTCGGGAGGCCGGGGATGGATCCGGCGCCAGCCGCCCATTCCTCTGCCGAAGCGTCTAAAGTTGCAGAGTGGGGTCTGCGCAGCCAGCCTCGCCCCGCACATTTCACCCGGAGGCAATCGGGGTGCGCCGCTTCTTTTGGATCATCTTGCTTTTGCCCGCGCTTTGCGCCGTCCGGCTGGCGGCGCAGAAAGACAGCTTTACTCCCATGCCGCTCGACGCCGGCTTCGGGAAAATGGACCTGACGCCGCCCGCCATTCCCGCCGACCAGATCATCCGGCAATTTGCCGCCAAGGAGACGGAATTTCGCGAGGCGCTGAACCACTACACCTACCGCCGCACCGCGCGCGTCGACACGATCGACGACGATACCGGCAAAGTTGACGGCGAGTGGTATGAAGTAGACGATGTAATCTTCGATCCCACCGGAGCGCGCATGGAGAAGGTGGTCGATGCGCCGCCCAGCACGCTTACCCGCGTCATGATGTCGCCCTCCGATCTCCAGGACATTCAGCACGGCTATCCCTTCGTGCTCACCACCGCCGATCTGCCCAAGTACAACATCGTCTATGTGGGCAAACAGAAGGTGGACGATCTCGACTGCTACGTCTTCGACGTATCGCCGAAGGTGATTGAAAAGCACCAGCGCTATCTCGACGGCCGCATCTGGGTGGACGCAACCGATCTGCAGATTGTCGTCACCGACGGACGCATGGTTCCCGACGATACGAAAAAAGGCGAGGAGGATCTGCATCCGCCGTTCATGACCTGGCGTCAGCAGATCGACGGCCACTACTGGTTCCCTGTTTATACCAAGGGAGAAGGCATCCTGCACTTTTCCGGCGGCTACGGCTACATGGATCAGGACGTACATATCCGCGACGTCATCAAGTACACCGACTACAAGCGCTTCGGTTCGACGAGCAGGATCATCTACGACGGCCAGGACATAACGCAAAACGGCCAGCAGCAGCCCGGCCGGAATCAACAGAACGGCCAGAGCGGGTCGCAGAACAAGGGTAAATAGAGCCGCTTTGCCGCGAAGCGGCTGTCAATAGAAGAGATATTTGCGCCAGCGATCGTCGCCGCGGCCGAGCATGCGCATGATCTGCCGGCTGGTGTGCAGCGAAAACGGGCGCGGTTCGCGCAGCAGAACCATGTCGTCGATCTCGCTGAGCAGCCGGTTGCCCTTGCGCCGGTTGCAGGGATGGCAGCAGGCGACCAGATTTTCCCACGTGGAGCTGCCGCCGCGCGAACGAGGCACCACATGATCGAGCGTCAGCTCGCTGGGCGGCATGACTTCGCCGCAGTACTGGCAGGTGTTGCGGTCGCGCAGCAGGATGTTCTTGCGCGACAGGGCGCGCGTCTGATGGGGAATGCGGCGGTATTCGAGCAGGCGAATGACCGAAGGCATGGCGATCAGCGTGCGCTGCGCGTGCAGCGTCAGGCCGTGCTCTTCCTCGGTGCGGGCGATTCCTTTCAGCACCAGGACCAGGGCGCGCCGCGCACCGCAGATATTGATCGGTTCGTATGACGCGTTCAGCACCAGTACAGGCATCTGCAGGATATGAGCATGCGGAGCGCCGGAAACCGAGGCATGTTCGGCGAGTGCCGCGGCGCGGGCGATGGCCTTCTGCTTGCGAGCGTGGATCATGGCTTTTCCAAGTGACATCGCGCTCTATCTCCCGGTCAATAAAGATTGGCCCTCAGGCGAATCGATCGTGGCGATACCGCCGGTCCATGAGCTTTCCTGCGGCCGGCCCTCTCGCTTCGCAGGAATATGAAAGTCCGCGCGGCGCGCGCGGGCCAGCGTAGCTACATAGACGGATGCGGCTCCAGCGCGGCGAACCGCGTCTGCGGCGGCGCGGGCTGTGGCTCCGGTGGTCAGAATGTCGTCCACCAGCAGGACGTGCTTCATGGTGACGGCCGCCGGGTCCGAAACCGAGAACGCGCCCTTAACGTTGAGGCGGCGTTGACGAGGCGTGAGGCCGGCCTGGCTCTCGGTGGGCCGCAGACGCATGAGCGTTGTCGGCGCGAGCGATAGACGCCATTGCGGGTGCGTGCGCCGCAGCGCAAGCAGAGCCTCGCGGGCCAGCGAGCGCGCCTGATTAAATCCGCGCCGCGCCAGTTTGGAGCGGTGCAGCGGAATGGGCACGACCAGCATTTCGGCGGGGGCTTCCGCAGCCAGTTGTGCGATTGCCCGGGCAAGCATGCGGCCGAGCGGCCGGGCGGCCGGGCGCAGGCCCTCGTACTTAAGCGCATGGATGGCCTGCTTCATGCGGTCCTCATACAGTCCCCAGGAAACGGCGCGGACGAAGGAGGGCGGTGCCAGCCGGCAGGCGCGGCAATGCGGAGTGTTCGCGGCGGGCGAATCGAGGCTGCCGCCGCAGCGGATGCAGCCGATATCGGGAAGGGCAGGGAATTCAGACCAGCAGGAATCGCAGACAGGAACGGAAGAAAGCCGCGGCAGCGAGCCGCTGCACAGGGCGCATGATGCAGGAAGGAAGGCGCAACCGATGCAGTGAAAAGGACTTCGAAGCACGCGCGCCACAGCCCGCCAGCGCGCGGTGGGCGACGGCGGTAGGGAAAGCGCAATGGCGCCGGAATCCCTGCTGAAGACGCACCTCACTCCGGGAGACGCGATCGAGAGCCGTGCTCCCTTGCAAGCAGTATAGTCTCAGGTTTGCCGTGAGTGCCAGAGGGGCGGTTACGAGAGATTTACCGTGTGGCCGCCCGCTTCCGCGCGCGCCAGAAGGAAGTGATGGAGAGATAGAGGAAAACCGCCACGAGAATTACCGACGCCAGAAAGCGGCGATGATCCGGGCCATGCTCCCAACTGGCGCGGGTGGCCCAAATCATTGGCGAAAAGACAATTACCGGCAGCAGAAAAAAGACGCCCGTGACTTCGAGCCAAACAATGCCGCCGGCCCGGCGGAAGGGACGCAGGAAACCGGCCAGGCCCTGAACGACCCTGCGGCGCGCCTCGGATGCGGCGCGTAGGTTGGCCGTGCCCCCCGGCCGCGGCCCGGCGCGGGCTATCCGCTCGCCGGCAATCCTGCCCGCAACGCGGACCCCGGTTCCCACAACCCGGCCAATGGTCTTTGCCTTCATTGTTATGATGCTAACAGCGTTCCGCTTTTCAGCGCTTACGCTCAGCTTCCGATTGTATTGTTCCGGCATCGGAAGTAAGTTAGGATTGCTTGGCCCGTGTGCGAGGCACGCGCCGGGTTGCTCCTGGAGGTGACCGTGACATCCCGCCTGCGCGAACTGATTCAGCAATTGGGTGAAGCAATCCACGAGTCGGTCATCGAGAGCGAGCAGATTGCCGGCGTAGTGCAGGACATCCGCAAGCATGGTTTCGACGTGCTGCTGATGCTGGAGGCGACGATCGGCCTCAATGAGGTGTCGCAACCCTCCGAGACCGAGGAAGAAGGCGCAGAAGGCGCTCCTGCGGGCGAGTTTACGCAGAACGACCTGCACTTTCTGCGTTCGCTGCGCATCTCCATCGAGGGCGAAGACCAGGACGAGGAGCCGGATCAGAATCAGAGCCCGAAAGATTAGCGCTTTGCTGCCTCCCGAATCCTGCTCGCGCCGGGGTTTGCCTGCCTGCAGACGATAGATTGTCCTGGCTGCGCCGGCGTCCCGTTTTTCATTCACACGATAGCCGCAGGAGCGGCAGCGCATTTTGCCTGCTCCTGCTCCCCGTTTCTCTCTGCCTCGTGATGTAACTTATGCATGCTCAAAGGCATCCAACGAGGTTACACCTTTTTGCGAACGGCGAACCCGGGAAACGTCACGGTGGAAGACTCCCGGGACATGCGCAGAAAAAAGAGGAGGAAGCATGCAACTTGGTCTGATTGGGCTGGGCAGGATGGGCGGCAATATGGCGGAGCGACTGCGGCTGGACGGCCACCAGGTGGTGGGCTTCGATTTCAACCCCGATGCGGTGGCGCGGCTTACAAAGTCCGGCAATGTGGGCGTCAACTCGATCGAAGAACTGGTCCGGAAGCTGAATGGGCGAAGGGCCATCTGGATCATGGTGCCGCAGGGAAAGCCTGTCGACGACACCATCGCGAAGCTTGAGGCGCTGATCGCTCCCGGAGACATCCTGATCGATGGCGGCAACTCCTACTACAAGGATTCGATGCGGCGGCATGGGGAGATCACGGCAAAGGGCTTTCAGTTTGTGGATGTGGGCACGTCGGGCGGCGTGTGGGGGCTCAAAGAGGGCTATAGCATGATGGTGGGTGGCGACAAGGAGCCTGTCGAGTACCTGCGGCCCATCTTCGAAACGCTGGCGCCGGGCAAGGACAAGGGCTGGGGCCACGTGGGCCCGGCGGGGTCGGGCCACTTTGTGAAGATGGTCCACAACGGCATCGAGTACGGCATGATGCAGGCCTACGCCGAGGGGTTCACCGTGATGGAGAAGAAAGAGGAGTTCCATCTGGACCTGCCGCAGATTGCCAAAATCTGGCGTTACGGGAGCGTGATCCGGAGCTGGCTGCTCGACCTGACCGCCGATGCGCTCGAGGGCAATCCGACGCTCGATGGCCTGCAGGCTTACGTGGCCGATTCGGGCGAAGGGCGATGGACGGTCTTTGAGGCGTTCGACCTGAACGTATCGGCGCCGATCATTACCGAGTCTGTGATCCGGCGCATCCGCTCGCGCGAGGAGAATAACTTTACCGATCGCATGCTCGCTATTATGCGCAAGGAATTCGGCGGCTATGCGGTGAAAGAGGAGTGATCCGGGGCCGGAGATCGCTCGCCGTCCGTCGCCGGAGGGGGCGGATGCATACACTGTGGAATCAGGGCATGGAAACAGGGAAACAGGAAGAAGTTTTGCAGGGGGAGAGTATGGCGACCATGCAGATGACGGTCCGGCCGGAGGATTTAAGCGAAGTGCAGAAAGGCAACGAGCGAATTCCGGAGCCGACCGTGATGGCGATCTTTGGGGCTTCCGGCGATCTGACCAAGCGCAAGCTGCTGCCGGCGCTTTACCATCTTCGGCAGAACAATCTGCTGCCGCGCGATTTTGCGATCGTGGGCGTGGCGCGAAGACAGTTGGGCGAGAGCTTTGCGCGCGAGATGAAAGAAGGGATTGTCGAATTCGGCGGCGCCGATGCCAACGATCCCCAGCTCGACGAATTCATCAGCCACATCGGCTATTTTGCGCTCGATTTCAATGACCCGAAGCATTACGCCGATTTGAAGAAGGAACTCGACCGCATTGCCGCCGAGCGCGGCATCGGCGGAGACCGGCTGTTTTATCTGGCCACCGCCCCCGAGTACTTTGCCGAGATCGTGGAGAACCTGGGCGCGCAGGGAATGGCGCAGCCTGAGCAGGGGCGTGCGGCAATCGTCATCGAGAAGCCGTTCGGGCACGATCTGGCCTCGGCGCGCGAGCTGAACCGCCAGGTCAACGCCGTCTTTCACGAGAGCCAGGTCTTCCGCATCGACCATTACCTGGGCAAGGAAACGGTGCAGAACCTGCTGGTGTTTCGCTTTGCCAACGGCATCTTCGAGCCGGTGTGGAACCGGAATTTCATCGACCATGTGCAGATTACCGTTGCCGAGACGCTGGGCGTAGAGGGCCGTGGTCCGTTTTATGAAAAGGCGGGTGCGCTGCGCGATGTTGTGCAGAATCACATGATGGAATTGCTTGCGCTGGTGGCGATGGAACCGCCGGCCAGCTTCGAGGCCGAGAGCGTGCGCCGCGAAAAGCTGAAGGTCTGGCAGGCGATTCCGCCGGTGCCGATCCTTAACACGGTGCGCGGGCAGTATGGACCGGGGATCGTGAACGGCCAGCGCGTGGTGGGCTACCGCGACGAGGAACGCGTGAATCCCGAGTCGGGAACCGAGACATATGCGGCCCTGCGGCTGGAGATCGAGAACTGGCGCTGGGCGGGTGTGACGATCTACATTCGCGCGGGCAAGCGGCTGGCCAAGTGTGTGACGGAGATCACGATCCAGTTCAAGCA
>DATGLJ010000144.1:0-3722 GCA_035294185.1 Occallatibacter sp.
CTCGACGATGCGGCCGCGGTCGAGCACCGCGATGCGATCGGCGTTGCGCACCGTGGAAACGCGGTGGGAGATGAGGATCGTCGTGGTGTTGGCCGTATACTGCCGCAGGCCGCCGAGGATGCGCTCTTCGGTGTAGGTATCGACGCTGGCCAGCGCATCGTCAAGGATGAGGATCGCGGGACGGCGCAGCAGGGCGCGGGCAATGGCTGCGCGCTGCTTCTGACCGCCCGAGAGCGTAACGCCGCGCTCGCCGACCATGGTTTCAAAGCCCTGCGGAAACTCCTCGAACTCCTGGCGGATGTGCGCAGCTTCGGCGGCGCGGAGCATTTCGGCGGCGCTTGCGCCGGGCGCGCCGAAGACAATGTTCTCCCGGATGGTCTCGCTGAACAGGAAGGTCTCCTGCGGCACCATGCCGATGTTGCGGCGCAGAACGGCAAGCGGGTATTCGCGGATGGGACGGCCGTCGATGATGAGCGACCCCTCGGGCGCTTCGTAGAGCCGGGCGATGAGGTTGACGAGCGTGGATTTGCCGGAGCCGGTAGGCCCGACGATGGCGAGGCTGGAGCCGGCTGGAATGTGGAGCGAGATGTCGCGGAGCACCTGCACGTCGCCGTAGCTGAAGTTCAGGTGGCGGAGTTCGATTTCTCCCTTCAGCACCGTATCCGGTCCAATATCCGAAACTGCGGAGCTGTCGTCGATGGAGGGCTCTTCCCTGAGCAGCTCGTCGATGCGCTTTACCGAGGCGGTGCCTCGCTGAAAAATGTTGACGACCCAGCCGACCGCGATAATGGGCCAGATGAGCAGGACCATGTAGGTATTGAAGGCGACGAACTGGCCGACGTTGATGCGGTGCTCGATGGTGAGCCGTCCGCCGGCGAGCAGCGTGATGATCATCGAGATGCCGAGGACGAATTCGAGCGTGGGCCAGAGCATGCCCATCAACTGCACGAGGCGCAGCGACCGGGCGATGTACTCGCGGTTGAGCCGCTCGAAGAGCGAGATCTGCGACTCCTCGCGGGCAAAGGCGCGGATGAGGCGGACGCCGGAGTAGTTTTCCTGGGCCTGCGCGGAGATGTCGGAGAAGCTGGCCTGGATGCGCTCGAAGCGCGTGTGGATGCGGCTGCCGAAGTACTGCACCAGGATGCTGGCGAGCGGCATGGGAGCCAGAGCCACGAGCGTGAGCCATGGGCTGATGCGCAGCATGAAGACCAGCGCAAAGACGGTGAGGAAGACGGTGTTGGCGCTGTACATCAGCCCTGGGCCGAGCAGCATGCGCACGGCGTTCAGGTCGTTGGTCATGCGCGCCATCAGGTCGCCGGTGCGGTAGCGGCGGTAAAAGCCGGTGTCCTGCCGCTCCAGCTTGCGGAACAGATCGTTGCGCAGATCGAACTCGATGTCGCGCGAGATGCCGATGAGCACCCAGCGCTGCGCATAGAGAAAAACCCCCTTGCTGAGCGAGATGGCGACCAGCAGCAGCGAGAGCAGAAAGATGTGCTGGCGGGTGGTGCCGGCCTTGAGGGCATTGATGGCGCTTTCAAGCACGCGCGGGAACTGAACCCAGATGGCGTTGGTGACGATGCAGGCCAGTGTGCCGCGGACGTATCCCCAGCGGTAGCGGCGCATGTAGGCGAAAAGCGGGGCCAGGTCGCGCAACATGGATTTATTGTACGGGAGCGGATCTCGAACGCACTTTTGCGTTCCCTGCTCCCTGCCTTATGTATGCGTGCGCAGGAGCAGGTATCCGCCGACTAACGCGAAGAGCACGTCCGAAGACCAGGCTGCGAGAGCGGCCGGCAGGTAGTTCACTCCGCCCATGGCTTCAAAGAGGCCGCTGACGACCCAGTAGGCGAGTGCGACGCCGATGGCCACGGCAATGCTGGAGAGCGAACCGCGGCGGCCCATGGAGAGCGCGAACGGGATTGCCAGCACGGCCATCACGGGGGCAACGAGCGGATAAGCCAGCTTGTGCCACAACGCGACGCGCAGGCGCATGGTGTCGAAGCCGCTCTGGCGCAGGTCGCGGATGTAGCGCTCGAGCTGGCCGAAGTTCATCTCCTGCGACTCCAGCGCTTCTTTCTTGAAGTAGTCGGGGCCGGCGTGAATCTCGGGGAATGTGGCGCGCTGGAAGGTGCGGTAATCGGTCACATCTGCGCCGTCGAGATTGCGCATCCAGCCGTCTTCGAACTGCCAGGCGCCAATGATCGGGTCCCACACGGCGCGGCGGGCGAAGATGCGTCGCGTGAGTTCGAAGGTGGAGGGCCTGAACTCGAAGACCGAGATGTTGCCGAACTCGTTGGCGTCGGGATCGAAGAACTGGTAGTAGAAGATGCGGCCGGATTCGCCGGGCAGCGGCTTCTGGCCGAACATCCATTTCTGCTCGGGATTGAGGAAGGTTTGCGGCGGCCGGCCTTTGATGACGCTGCGCAGCGCTTCCTGGCGGCGGTTGGCCTGCGGCAGGTAGTACTGATCGAAAAGGAACAGGCAGATTGCGAGCATGGCCGCAATGGAAACGATGGGCACAATCAGCCGGTAGAGGCTGATGCCGGTGGCCTTCATAGCGATGATTTCCGAGTTGCGGTTGAGCAGGCCGAAGGTCACGAGCGCGGAGATGAGCACGGCCAGCGGTGTGATCTGGTAGATCTGGCTGGGCGTGAGGTTGAACAGATACGCGCCGACGGTTGCGATCGGGACGTGATTGCGAAGGATGTCGCCGACGAGATCGAAGAATGTGAAGACGATAATCAACAGCACGAATGTCGCGAGGACCAGAAGGAACATGTTGATGAACTCGCGGACGACATACTCGTCGAGGATGCGCGGAAAAGCCCCGCGGGATTTGGCGCGAGAGACGGTACGGCGGCCGGCCAGCGGCTGCAGCCTGCCAAGAAATTCCCCGATGCCGAAGCCGTTGCCATTCGCCAGTGCGGGCTTGAGGCGGGCCTGTCTCATACCGCTCAGACGCGACATCCAGTCAGAGATGGCGGTAAGCACGCGGCCGCCGGTGGCCATCTGCCAGAGCAGAAATACGCCGACGATGGAAAAGAGCAGGTTGGCCGACCAGACAGCGAGAAAGACGGGCAGCTTGTTCTGGCGCCCGAGCTGGGTGCCGGTAAAGGACAGGAAGTAATAAATAACAACCAGAAGAATGGTGAAGACGAAGCCCGAACTTTTGCCGCCACGCCGCGAGTTAACCCCCAGAGGCACGCCGACGAGCATGAGCACCAGGCACGCGGCCGGAAACGAGAAACGATTGTAGATCTCGATGAGGTAGCGCCTGGGGTCGGGCCCGCGAGTGCGCTCGATGAGCGTTTTCATGGGCAGGGCGTAAATAGCGGTATCCATTCGGCCCAGGTGCACATCACTCTGCTGGCTGAGCGAAAGCGGCATGTCGGTGACGGTAAAGTGGGAGATGTTGTACTGGCTCGGATCGCCGGCAACGGTTTCATGACGCGCTCCGTCGCGCAGGCGCATCATGAGCGTTTGCGTATTGTCGCTGACGACGGTGGCCGAAGCCGCCGTGGTGACGATGGGGTTAGATGGGTCAGTTACGTCGGCCATGAAGACCTGGCGCCAGTTGGACGCGCCCGCGCCGGAGCGGACATCCTGCACGTAGAGGACGGCGTTTTTGAAATCGTCGTAGAAGACGCGCGGCTGAATCTCATAGGAGGCCTGCTGGGTCTCGAGCGACTGCTGCATGTCGAGGATGGCCTGGTTGGCTCGGG
>DATGLJ010000145.1:0-4059 GCA_035294185.1 Occallatibacter sp.
TTACTACACCAGCCACATGGGCGCGCAGCAGATCTGGCTTGCGCTGCGCAACGCGCTCGAAAACGATCTGAAGAACCGCACAGTGGCTCCCAACGACCCGGCAGAGCTGCGCGAGCTGGTGGCCGAGGCAGTCCGCAACGATGCGGTGCTTAAGGCCGTCGTCGACTCGGTGAACCGCTATTCGCTCACCGTTTACGACATCAATATCGGCGACAGCCAGCGGACGATTCTGTTAAGCAGCAATCCCGACAATGAGGGCAAGCCGCAGCCCTACCGGCCGGATTACGAACAACTCCTCAACGCCAATCCGCTGCAGTTGATGCGCGACGTATTCGGGATGCCGCGCGTCTACGACGTGGCGATTCCGCTCGACAGCAATGGCAAGCTGCTGGCCAGCGTAAACGTAGGAGTGCGGACCACGCTGCTGAGCGCCAGTTATGCCCCGCTGCTGCGCAATTCGCTGTTGCTGATGGCTTTTGCGCTGGGCACGGCGCTGGTGGTCGCCTTTCTCCTGAGCAATCTGGCGCTGCAGCCGCTTGAGGACATCAGCATGCAGCTGGATTACTGGACGGCCGCCGGGCCGGCGCCGGCGGCCGCAGCAAGCAAGGACGCGGCCGAGCCGCAGCAGGACATGGTGGCGCAGGTCTCGACCAAAATCGAGATGATCGGCCAGCGCATGCGCAACGTGGAAGAGGTCTTCTCGGCGCTGACCGAAAACCTGAACCAGATCCTCGGCAACCTTCAGGACGGCCTGCTGCTGTTTACCGGCGGGGGGCGCGCGGTGCTGGTATCGGAGGCGGCGCACCGCTTCCTGCACCGCGAGAGCGACGGCATACTCGGCCGGCAGGCGGAGGAGATCTTCGATCGCTCGACGGTGTTGGGAGCGGCATTGCTCGACGCCTTCGAAAGCCGCGCCACCATCAAGGAAGAGATTCGCACCGAAAGCGGCCGGCGCGTGCAGGTTTCCGTGGATTTCATCCACGACGAGGATTCGCGGCGGGACCTGGGCGCGCTGGTGACGCTGCACGATCTTGAGTCGGCCGAGGCGATCGAGTCTGAACTGGAGCTTTCGCGGCGCATGGCGGCCATCGGCAGGCTGACCTCCGGCGTGGGCCACGAAGTGAAGAACCCGATCAACGCGATTGTCGTGCACCTGGAGCTGCTGAGGTCCAAGCTCGCCGATGCGCACTCGCCGGCGGCGCGGCACCTGGACGTGATCGACGCCGAGATTCGCCGGCTGGACCGCGTCGTGCAGACGCTGGTGGATTTTTCGCGGCCGGTCGAGCTGCAGTTGCGCGAGCAGGATCTGCGCCCGGTGATCGGCGACGTGCTGGCGCTGGCAACCGACGAGCTTTCCATGCATAACGTGATCCTCGATAGCCGGATGCCCGAGCATCCGCTGGTGGCCAATGTGGACGCCGACCTGCTCAAGCAGGCGGTGCTGAACGTGATTCAGAACGGCGCCCAGGCGATGCCGGAAGGCGGCAGGCTGGAGGTGAGCCTGGAGGAAGAACGCACCGGCGGCGCGAACGGGACCGGCGGCCGCGCGGCGCTGCTGCGCATCGCCGATCAGGGCGTGGGCATTCCCGAGGAAATCCGGGAAAAGATTTTCGATCTGTACTTTACAACCAAATCCGGAGGCAGCGGCATTGGGCTGGCGATGACCTACCGCATCCTCCAATTGCACCATGGAAGCGTGGACGTACAATCGAAGATGGGCGAAGGCGCGGAGTTCCGGTTGCGGATTCCGCTTGCCGTGCCGGATCGGGGACGCTGGCATCTACAGCAGGCGGGCGCCCACACACTATAGAGCATCTGCGGTAGCGGAATCGCCAAAACCGGATATGATTGGAGCCCCGGGAAATATATTGCCTGTTGTGGCGCTGCCGGTGAACGAATGAGCGGATTTCGATTGCGGGGCCCAGGGCCATCTGCGCCGCAAGCATGCCGGAGAAGGGATTGGCTGGAGAGTCATGAAGTTGCCTGTCAGGAGCGTTGCCTGCATTCTGCCTCTGATGCTCTCAGGCTGCTTCTTTCACCGCACGCACCCGGTACAGACCCAGGCGATTGCGCCTCCGCCAAGCCAGCCTCCGCAGCTGAAGCCCGCTCCGGTTGATTTGCCGCTTTCGGCAACCACCATCCCTCCCCTGCCAATAGAAAATGCCAGGGTTCCAACCGAGCCGACACCGAGCCGGCGGCACAGAAAGACCAATAAGAACCTGCAGGAAGCGGCGATTGCGGCGCCTGCGCCCATGCCTTCGACGCCGGCGCTGAGCGCAATCGGACAGTTGTCCTCCGGAGACCCTGCGGATGTGCGGCAGGAAACGGAAGAATCGATTGCGTCGATTGAGAAGGAGCTGAACGGGATCAGCCGTACTCTGGATGGGCCCAAACAGAAGACGGCAGACCAGATCCGCGAATTCCTCAAGCAGGCGCGGGCGGCGCTTCTTTCCGGCGACGTGGATGGAGCGCACACGCTGGCGGCCAAGGCGAAGGTCCTGCTGGCCGAGCTCACGCATTAACCATCGCTACAACTCGCCCCAGCTCAGTTTTGTGCGCAGCGCCTGGAAGAAGCCGCTGCCGCCGACGCGCACCAGCTTTACGGTGTAGTCGGAGCGATGGCAGCGGATTTCGTCGCCTTTCTTCAGCTCGACGGCGGTTTGCCCGTCGACGGTGAGAAGCGCGACGTTGGGTACGCCTTCTATGCGAACGATCAGCGAAGCGTCGCCGCGGACAACGATGGGCCGCAGCGTGAGCAGATGCGGGCAGATGGGCGTGACGATCGTTGCGTCCACGTCGGGGGTGACGATCGGGCCGTTGGCCGCAAGGGTATAGGCCGTCGAGCCGGTGGGCGTGGAAATGATGACGCCGTCGGCGCGAAAGCGGGCGACAGATGTGCCGTCGAGTTCGACGGCGAACTCGCCCATGCGGGCGATGTCGCCCTTGGAGACGACGACTTCATTCAGCGCCTCGTAACTGGAGTGGCATGAGCCGCCGCGCCACAGCTCGGCGTGGAGCATCATGCGCTCGTCGACCTTGTGGCAGCCTGCGCACCAGCTCTCAAGCGTGGTATAAAGATCGGCCAGGCGGATTTCCGTGAGGAAACCGAGGAAGCCCACGTTGACGCCGAGGATGGGCGTGCCGACGGCGGCAAAGACGCGGGTTACCGAGAGCAGCGTGCCGTCGCCGCCGAGAACGATGACCAGCGCAGGATGCTGCGCGGGCAGCTCAGCGCGCGGGAAGGATGGCGCGACGCCGGCGTACCTGCCGCTCTCTTCGTCGAGCACCGGATCGAGACCGCGCCCGCGCAGCCAGGCGATAAGCTCGGGCACAATGCGCGCAAGCTCCTCCTTGTGAGGTTTCGATACGATGGCTACGCGGATCACCGCTCAAGTTTAATCGATCGGACTACCGCCGCTTCGCATAGAGCAGAAACTCCCGGTTGCCTTCGGCGCCCGTAATGGGCGAGGGCGTTGTTCCGATCACGCGCCAAGGGAGCGCCGACAGGCTCGCGGCAACCCTGTCGATCGCGAGCTGGTGCGCGGCCGGATCGCGAACGATGCCGCCCTTGCCGACGCGCTCGCGGCCGGCTTCGAACTGCGGCTTGACGAGGATGACGGCCTCCGCAAGCGAAGGCGCGGCGGCCACAACCGGGGGCAGCAGCAGCGTCGCGGAGATGAAGGAAACATCCATGACGAGAAGCGTGAGCGCCGGGCCGCTCGAAAGCGACCCGGGCTCGAGCAGGCGGGCGTTGGTGCGCTCGAGCAGGCGCACGCGCGGGTCGTTGCGCAGCTTCATGGCGATCTGGCCGAAGCCGGTATCGACGGCGGTCACATGCGCGGCCCCGTGCCGCAGCAGGCAATCGGTAAAACCTCCGGTTGAGGCGCCGATATCGAGGCATGCGCGCCCCTCGACGGCGATCTGCCAGTGGAGGAGCGCGTGAGCCAGTTTGAGGCCGCCGCGGCTCACGTAAGGCTGGTCTTCGCCGAGCAGCCGGATGGGCGCGTCGGCCGGAACGCTCGCTCCGGGCTTGTCGGCCTTCTGCTCGTTGACAAGAAT
>DATGLJ010000146.1:0-13493 GCA_035294185.1 Occallatibacter sp.
GACCGCTCTATAATAAAAAAATGGACTTTCAACTGGTCACCAGCTACAAGCCGCGCGGAGATCAGCCGCGCGCTATCGAAGAGCTTGTGCGGGGGCTTGCGGCGGGCGAAAAGCACCAGGTGCTGCTGGGCGTGACCACTAATCTATGAAGTTGGAGCGGGAGACCGGGATCGAACCGGCGACATTCAGCTTGGGAAGCTGACGTTCTACCACTGAACTACTCCCGCCCTGATAACGAAACCTGTTGCCGAAACCTGACAACGCAACGCGGTCAACGAACCGTCCGGACTACATCCGGTCGAATGCTTTCCGGTTTGTCGATCTTCATTATACCCGCCATCTGTCTGCAGGTCCGGGCAGGTCCGGGAAGGTCAAGGCAGGTCAGGGCCGGTCAGGACCGGTCGGGGCCATTCAGGGCGCTGCGTTGTTGCCCGGGCCCCGCGCGCCACATCACAGCTCGGCTGCCACCGACGCGCTCTCGCTCTGCCGCTCGGCGTACAGAACGCCGTTCAGCTCCGCCCCGAGCAGCACGCTGAACGAGGTGATGTAAAGCCAGACCAGTGTCGCGATTCCGGCGCCGAAAGAGCCGTAGAAGCGGGAGTAGTTCGCCAGGCGCGTCACGTACCAGCCGTAAGCCAACGTGGCCGGAAACCAGATCAGCGTGCCCGCCAGCGCTCCGGGAGCGACCCAATGCCAGCCTTCCTTGCGGCGCGTACCGAAATGGTAGAGCACGGTCAGGACCGATATGCTTGTGGCCATCGCGAGCGACCATCTTCCAAGACGCCACAGAACCACGACGACGTGCCGCAGGTCGTAGCCGGCGTTGTCGATCATCCAGACTTCGATCTGATGACCGAAGACGACAAACAGCGTGGCCACCGACAGCGGCAGCAGGGCGATGGGCAGCAGCAGCACGGCGCGCAATCGCTTGTCCCAGAAGCCCCAGGCCCTGGCCGGAAGATCATAGGCGCGCCGGAATCCTTCCATGAACGAGAGCGTTACGCCCAGACCTGCGAATATGCTCAACGCAGCCGCGGAAAGCAGAAACTGCGTGGACCGCAGCGGCCGGCTGAGCACGTAGGACTGCAGAAGATCCAGCGTGTCCGGCGGCAGGAACTGCTCAAAGATGGCGCGCAGGCCGCCCAGCACCCGGCTGCCCTCCTGCACCTGCGCCACCAGCGTGGTCATCACCAGCAGCGCCGGAAACAGCATCAGCATGCCCGAGTAAGCCGCAGCCTTGGCCGTGTTCACAACATCGTGTTCGAGGGCGCGCAGCAGCGCGCTCCGGACTCGCGCGAAAAACTTTTTCATGACGCCTAAGCCAGAGTATTCGATCCGCTGCTGTTTCGGCGATATCTCTTCCGGCCCGGCTTCGCGGATGGATCGGAATCTTCAGGCGGCGCCGCCAGCCGGCGCTGCCGCCTGTTGTTGGTATCGGCCCAGCGGATCGTTGTCGCGATCCGTTATTTCGGCCAGCGCCGCCAGCCGGCCGGCCAGTTCGCTCGTCCAGCAGCCCGCCGGCGCGCGCCAGCTCCAGTTGCCGGCCGGCATCGCGGGCGTATTCATACGCGCCTCCGAGCCCAGTTCCAGCAGGTCCTGGGCCGGCACAATGGCAAGCTCGGCCACGCTCGCCGCATTGGCGCGGATCAGCGGCCACACCGGGCGGCCAATGCCCGATCCCGCCCGCACCGATCCCACATAGGACTCCACGGCCCGCTGCTCGGCCTCGCTGCACTTTTCCCACCACCCCTGCGTCGTGTCATTGTCGTGCGTGCCGGTGTAGGTCGCCATGCGCGGTTCGTGCCGGTGCGGCAGGTGCACGTGCGCGCCCTTGTCGCCAAAGCCGAACTGCAGCACCCTCATGCCCGGCATGCCCATCTCCAGCCGCAGCTCGTCCACCTCCCTGGTGATCAACCCCAGATCCTCGGCCACCAGCGGCAGCGGCCCCAGTGCGTTTTCGAGCGCCCGGAACAGCGCCCGGCCCGGCGCTTTGACCCACTCGCCGTTCACCGCCGTCTCGTCCCGGGCCGGTATCGCCCAATAGGCCTCGAAGCCTCGGAAATGATCGAGCCGGATAATGTCATAGAGCTGCGCAGCGCGGCGCATGCGGTCGACCCACCAGCCAAAGCCTCGCTCCTCAAGCGCGTTCCATCGATACAGCGGATTTCCCCATCGCTGCCCGGTCGGCGAAAAGTAATCCGGCGGCACGCCGGCCACGCGCACCGGCCTCAGGTCCTCGTCCAGTTCGAAAAGCTCGGGGTGAACCCACACGTCGGCCGAATCCATGTTGACGAAGATGGCCACATCGCCGAGGATGCGGATGGAGCTGCGCGCGGCGAGATTCCGAAGCGTCTCCCATTGCTGGGAAAAGGCAAACTGCAGCGCCTTTTCCCGGGCCAGCGCGCGGGCATGCCGGCGCTTCGCCTGTTCGAGCGCCTCCGGCTCGCGTTTGCGCAGCGGCTCGGGCCATTCGGTCCATGCGCCGGTACGGAATTGCCTCCGCAACTCGGCGTAGAGCGCATAATCCTCGAGCCAGAACGACTGTTCCCGGCAAAAGCTCTCGAACTCCTCCCACTGACCGCGCAGCGCCGCATCGCCCGGTCCGCGATCGAGAAAGCTGCAAGCCGCTTCGATAAGCAGCGGCAGCTTTCGCTCTTCCACGGCCTCGAAATCGACCCGCCCGCCATCGCCCGCAAATCCGGCAATGCCTTCTTCGGCAATCCCTGCAATCCCATCGGCGGCGTCCTCTCGCCGGGGCGGAATCCATCCCCAGTCGCGCAGCACCTCCAGGCTGATGAACAAAGGATTGCCGGCAAAAGCCGACGAGCCGGAATAAGGCGAATTGCCGTAGCCGGTCGGGTTCAGCGGCAGAACCTGCCAGATGTGCTGCTTCGCCGCGGCGAGAAAGGCAACGAATTCGTGCGCAGCCGGCCCAAGGTCGCCGATGCCGCCCGGCGATGGAAGAGAACTGATATGAAGCAGGATTCCGGAGGATCGCTCAAAGTCCATACCGTCATTATGACGGCCGCGATGCGCTCCGATGGATGGTATTTCCTTTAAAGACGCCGGAGAGACGCGCGCAAACCGGACCGATTCCAGTTGGCCGCCAGCCGGAAAAAGCCCGCAGCCGGCCGGCTGCGGGCCCTGTTGCTGCAATCCGATCCGGATGCTACATCCCGGGCAGTTGCTGGCCGGGGCTCTCGTTCCTGGCGTTGACCCGAATCTGGCCGTGCTTGCGATAGTTCTCCAGCACCGTGCTCACAAACACGTTAAAGGCCTGCTCGCGCCGCTGATCGAGAAGCTGGTCGCGGGTCTGGTCAAAGTTCTTCTGGATCTCATCGGCGCTCGGCTCCTGCTTATCCGTCAGCCTGGCCACCACGCCGGTGCGAGCCGTATCGATGGGCCCGCTGATTGCGCCTACATTCATATCGAAGAGCTGCGGAGCAATCTCGCCGACTGCGCCCAGGTCGGCCACCTGACCGTTCTGGCCGACCAGATCGCTCGACTCAAACTTGGCGCCAAGTTCCTTGGCCGCCTTGGCCAGGTCGTTCATGTCCTTGGCCTTTTCGCTCAATTCGCGAGTCTTCTGGCTCAGCAGCGCCGGAACCTGTTCCTCGCGATAATCGTCGAGTACGTGGCTCTTCCAGTCCGCAAATGCAGGCGCATGGGCCGGCTGCACTCCGGTCACCTGGAAGATTGCGTAGCCCTCGCCGGTCTGCGCATACTGCGGCGCGTCGCCGGGCCTGGCCGCGAAGGCCTTGGCCAGCACCTGCGAGCTGTCGGGCAGCGCCGCAATCACGCCCTGCCGGGAAACAGGCGGAGTAGAGACCAGCTGCAGGTGATGCGCCGCAGCTGTCTTTGCCAGCCCGTTCTTCGCAGCCTCTGAGGCAAGCTGCCTGGCGAAGTTTTCCTCGGCATCGGCGGTGCGCTGCCGGATCAGCGTCGCCTGAATCTGCGGCAAGACTTCGTTCAGGGGCTGCGTGTGGGCCTGCTGGCGGTCTTCGACCTGCAGAACGTGATAGCCGAAATTGCTCTTCACGATCGAGATCTGGTTGATCGGCTGCGTAAACGCGGCGTTGTCGAACTCCGGCACCATCTGGCCGCGCTTGAAGAAGCCCAGCTCGCCGCCCGCGTTCTTGCTGCCCGGATCGTCGGAGTACTTCCTGGCCAGATCGTTCCAGCTGCCGCCGTTCTGCAGCTGCTTCTGAATCATCTCGGCCTTGGCTCTGGCGGCCGCGTCGGTCTTCGCGTCGGCGTTGGGCGCAACCGAGATCAGAATGTGCCGCGCCTTGGCCTGCTCGGGCTGCTGGTAATCGGCCAGGTGCGAGTTGTAGTAGGCCTCGATCTCCTGCTGCGTCGGCTGCGGCGCGCCGCCCGGAATCTGGCTGGCGGTAAATGCAAAGTAGCTGATTGTCCGCTGCTCGGGCACGGCGCTGGCATAGCGCGCCGCATTTTTCTTAAAGAAGGCTTCAAGATCGGCGTCCGAGGGATTGATGGTCTTCGACACATCGTCGGCGGTAATGACGGCGTAATCGAATTTAATTTTGATGTTCTGCTTGCGATAGGTGTCGCGCACCTCCTGCGGGCTCACGGTAACGCCGGCGGTGATGAGCGCCTGCAGCCGCCGCAGGATGATGTCGTGCTTTACGCTCTCTTCGAAATCGGCCACCGACATATCCAGCCGGTTGGCGATCAGCGCCGCGTACTGGTCCTGGCCGATGAATTTGCCGTTGGGAAACAGAACCTCGCCGGTCGGACCGGTGCGCAGGTACGTGCGCACATCATCGTCCGTGACGTGGATGCCGAGCCGCGAAGCCTCCTGCAGCAGCACCTGCTGCTCGACGAGCTGCTGGCCCACCTGCTGCTCAAACAGGTTCACGAGCATCTGGTTATCGGCATACTGCGGGCCGCGCTGCTCGAGCTGCTGGCGCGTAATCTGCTCCACCCTGGCCTGGCTCACCGTGTCGCCGGAAGCGAAGAAGCGGCTGTACCAGTGGGGGTAAACCACCGCATAGGTGTCAGGTGCGTTGGCGCCCATGCCCGCCAGGCCGGGAATCAGGTAAACCACCATGGAAACGGAGGCCGCGCCGATGACGACGACCAGCAGCGCCTTGGTGAGGCGATTGTCTGTCTGCAGAAAACGAATCATGAACGGTCGGAAACCCCTTTACGCGGGAACAGGCTCGACTCAGGCAGGGCGGCAGAGGATACGGCTGCCCGGGAGTCTCCTGCGAATGCGCATTTCTCGCCTGTAGCGATCCTCATCATTATATAGGCGGCTATCCGACCGGGCGGCTGCCGGGAAAGGCCCGGCAAACCCTCAGAAGTGAAACACCACGCCACCCGTATAGCGCGCATTCCAGGTGCGATGCGTCGAGTAGGCCAGTTGCGGAGTATTGTTGGGCAGCGAAAAGGATGCGCCGACACGATCGCCGCCGAGCCGCAGAGCCCATCTGTGGGTAAGAGAGTAGGTCAGGCCGCCGCCAAAGCCGCCGGCAAAGGAGACCGTCGGCGTCATATGCTCGTTGCCCGTATGCTCAGCGCCCAGCTCGCCGAATAACTCTCCGCTGAGGCTCCCGTACAGCTGCGCGTGGATCTCGGGCCCAAACATGAATGTGGTGATCGTGGGGTTGCCCTTCTCCGGAATATAGCTGTGGCCGACTCCCAGCCGGTAGTAATCCACCGCCCCGAAGAGCTGAAAATATTTTCCGAAATCGCGCCCCAGCGCCGCCTTTCCGCCCACCAGGCCGCTGTAGGAATTGGGCACCTGCCTCAGGCGGCTGTAGGCGCCGCCCAGATAGACCTCGTACCTGGGACCTCCCGTTGCAGGCGGCGGAGCTTCGACCTGGGCAGCGGCCGCCGCAGCAAACAGCGCGGCCAAAACAGTCAATACCATCGTTCTTTTCAACAAGACATCTCCTCCGGACGCGGCGCCGGCCATGCAGTCCCGCGGTTCAGGCCGTTTTTGGCGATTTCCGGTACTCTCCTAGACTATCGTTTCCCCCCCGGATTCATGAAGTGGGCCTGCGAAACGCAACAACGCTCGCCAATGGGCCGGCTTTGAATCTCTGAAAGGCGCAGGCCTCACTCTGACCGGGTTCGGAGCCAAGCCCAATTGAAGGGTACGGGCTTCAGCCAGTAGGTCAGGCTGACAAAAAAACGAGGCTTCAGCCGCCGAGGGAATGCGATTTCAACGGATCACGATTCGGCGTCTTCCAGATACCACGGAATATTGACAACAATGATCCGCCGGTTGCCGCGCATCAGCAGAATCACCTTCAGCAGGTCCGATCGCCGGTTATGCAGCAGGCCCTCCCACCAATGCCGCACCACCAGCTCTGGCACCAGCACGCACACCTTGCGATAGCTGGTTTCGCGCTCCACGCCCAGCACATAATCGACCACCGGCTGCAGTACATAGCGGTACGGCGATTTGAGCGTGATCAGCCGCGGAACGGCGCGGCCGGAGGCGCGCAGCGGATCGGCGATGAACTCCTTCCAGGCATCGCAGAAGGCGTCGGACTCTTCCGTGGTAACCACATGGACCACGCGGATGTCATTCGACATGGAGAGCGCAAAGGAAAGCGCCTTCTCGGAGATGCGGCTCCAGCGGTCGATCGGCAGCACGATGATCGGCTCGCTGACGGCCGCGGGAATGATCGGCCGGTCGAGATCGATCTCGCGCGCCACGCGCGTGTAATGGCGATGCACAGCGCGCATGATAACGATCATGCCCGCAATCAGCAGCGCCGTGATCCACGCGCCTTCGGCGAACTTCGTGACAAAGACCACCAGCGCCGTGACCCCCGTGGCCGCCGCGCCCACGCCGTTGACCAGCATGCGCAGGCGCACGCCGCCCGGGCGAACCAGGCCTCGCTCCTCAAGCAAAGCCTGCCGCTTCCAGTGCATCACCATTCCCGCCTGCGACAGCGTAAAGGCCATAAACGCCCCGATGGCGAACAGCGGAATCAGCCGGTCCGTCACGCCTCTGAAGATGATCAGCAGTGCGGCCGTAAACGCCACCAGCACGTAAATGCCCCAGGAGTAGAGCAGCCTGCGCCCGCGCAGCGTGAAGACGTGCGGCAGGTAATCGTCGCCGGCGATGGCGCGCGTAAGGCGCGGAAAATCTGCGAATGATGTGTTTGCCGACAAGGCCAGCACCGCCAGCACCGAACCGATCGTCAGGTAATAGAACCATCCCCGGCCCATCACCGCGCGCGTCAGCATGGAGAGCACGCTCTCGTATCCTGCCGCGCCCGGCTCGGTGGCGGCGATGCCGTAGGCGCGGCACAGATACGCAATGCCCAGCAGCAGTATGGCCAGCAGAGCGATGATGATCGTCAGCGTCGTCCTGGCGTTTTTGCGCGTGGGCTCGCGAAAGGCCATCACGCCGTTGCTCACCGCCTCTACGCCGGTCATTGCCGTGCAGCCCGAAGAAAAGACCTTCAGCAGCAGCCACGCGCTGACCGCGGCCGTAGCCGGCCGAATCGCCGGCAGCGCCATAACCGGATGCGGATGGCCGCCGGCGGCCACCGTCTGCCAGACGCCCGCGCCGATCACCACCAGCAGCGTGCCCGTAAAGAAGTACGTGGGGATCATGAACACGACGCCTGTGTCGTGCACCCCGCGCATATTCACCAGCGTAAGAATGCCGAGCACGCCGAGGCACAGCCCCAGGGTATGCGGCTGCAAAGCGGGCACAGCGGAGATGAGCGCGCCCACGCCCGCCGAGATGCCGACTGCCGCATTCAGAATGTAGTCGATCATCAGCGCCGCGGCCGCCAGCAGCCCGGCGCCATGGCCCAGGTTTTCACTGGCCACCGTGTACGACCCGCCGCCGTGCGGATACGCCTCGATCGTCTGCCGGTAGCTGAAAAAAACAATGATCAGCAGGGCGACGATCGCCGCGCTCACCGGCACAATGTACCTGACGCCCAGCAGGCCAAGCGGAATCAGCAGCGTGAGCGCGGCCTCTGGCCCGTAGGCGGCGGAGCTGAGAGCATCGAGGCCAAAGACCGGAATGCCCGCGATCGGGCCAATATGCTCGGCGCGTTCTTCGCTGGTGGCAAGCGGCCGGCCAAACAGCAGGTTGAAGAATTGCGAAGGGAAAGCCATGCAGTCGTATCCGGCGGCTCAGGATGGCGAACAGAGCGCCGCCGATGCAAGTGTATAGGAGCAGGAAGCAGGAATCAGAAGCCGTGGATTCCGGCGCATTGCATACAGCCGCTCAGGGCGCGCTCGGCAGCCTGCAGCAGTCGCCCGCTGCGGGAGCATCATTCGCGCCGGCATCGAGCACCACCTTCCACGAGCCGTCAGGCTGCCTGCGCCACATCGTGATGTAGCGCCCGCTCGTCACCACGGGATTGCCGTTCGAGTCTTTGCTGCGCCCCTCGTAATGGCCCCAGGTGTACCCCATATCGCCCGATGGCCCCATGAGCGCGTCGGTCGGCGTCCAGGTAAGCTGATAATCCTTCGGCGACCACGTGGCGGATCTGGCGATGGCGACCTTGCCGATGAGCGGCTGCGCGCCGTTGCCGAGCGCCACGCCGTCGTCGGCAAACCACGAGGCAAAGCCCGCGCCGCCGCGCGCCGCAACATCTTTGGCAAATTGGGCTTCGAGGCTGAAAAGCAGCAGCTTGCCCGGGCCTGCGGTCGAATCGGTGAGCGGATTGGGTGACTGGCTGGGCGCGCCCGGCTCAAGAAGCTGCGCACGCGCCGATGGCAGGCTGAAAACCGCCATCAGCCCCATCAAAACGACTCCGCGCCGCACACCCCGCTTCTTATTCCATTCCGGCCCCGACACTTCTCCGCCCTCCCATGCCTGTAAGGTCCATGTGCTCATCCTACAGCGGCACAGAGCCGGCCGGCTCAGGCATTGGCCGCAACCTCGACCGGCGGTATCATGGGGGGCGGAGAATTGCCATGTCGGAATACCGGTTTCATTGCGAGGACTGCGACAGGGAGTTCGCCAAATCTTTGCACATGTCCGAGCGCGACAAGGATGTAGTAGCGTGCCCGCACTGCGGCAGCAAACGGGTGCAGCAACTGGTGACGTCGTTTTCCGCCGTCACAGCGAAGAAAAGTTAGCTGAGCGATGCAGGGCCTGAACCCGAGATAGCGGGAGACCGCGGCAGCAGGATCGCAGAGCGGAGCTGCGCGCAGATGCTTTTTCCCGCAAACTATGGAAAGAAAACGAAAAAGCGGCTGCCTGGCGGGAACTTTCCGCGACCTCCAGCCGTACCACCCAGGAAAGAGGGTTCCAGCCGATGCGCCGTCTGATCCTGCTGCCGCTTGTAATTGCCGCGCTTGCCACCTGTGCCATGCCCGCGTACGCCGCCCGCGACGCTGTCGAATTCTTCTCCGATCTTCACGTCACGCCCGAAACCCCCGTGCACGACGCCGTCTGTTTTTTCTGCAATCTGCGCGTGGAGGGCGGCGGCGTGCAGCACGATCTGGTCACGTTCTTCGGCTCCGTCCATCTCAACGGCCAGTCGCAGCATGACGTGGTGATCCTGTTCAGCTCCATCCGCCTGGATGACAACGCCGCCATCGCTCACGACTTTGTGAGCCTCTTCGGCGCCGTGCGCGCAGGCCAGAACGTCTCGGTCGGCGGCGACATGGTTTCGCTCTTCAGCAGCGTGCACGCTGCTAATTCGCTTTCGGTCGGCGGCAGCCGCGTCTCCCTGCCGGCTTTTGCCGCTCTGGCCCCGCTTCTCATTCTGGCGGCGATCTTCCTGCTGATGATGAACGCGATACGATCGCGCCGCCGCTGGCTTCCACCGCCGCCTGGATATCCCCCGCCGCCTGCGCAGTGAGCCCCCGCAAATGACCCGCTCCGCGCAGCTCGCCTGCCTGCTTGTGTGCATCAACCTTTTCTCCGCCGGTGACGCGCAGACGTTGCCCGAATCCGGCGCGGAGGTAACTGTCCGCGTTGAACTTTCCCGAACAATCGGCGCCTTCGAGCCCGTCGCAAACTGGTTCGGCTTCGACGAATCGAACTATGCGTCGATGCCGTACGGCCAACAGTTGCTGCGCGAGCTTCACGATCTCAGCCCGGAACCCGTCCACATCCGCTCGCATCACCTGCTCACCACGGGCAACGGCGTGCCCGAGCTGAAGTGGAGTTCGTCAAACGTCTTCCGCATCGGCCCGGACGGCAGGCCTGTCTATGATTTCGCCATCACCGACCGCACCTTCGACGCATACAGAAAAGCCGGCGTGCGCCCGTTTGTCGAGCTGGGCTTCATGCCGAAGGACCTAGCCGCGCGCGTGCCAGGAATCACCGCATATCAGCTTCACTATCCCGCGCCGACAATGGGCGGATCGGTCAACAATCCGCCGCGCGATTACAACCTGTGGCGCGACCTGGTCCGCACTTATGTAGCGCATCTGGCCGCCCGCTACGGGGCGAACGAAGTTCGCACATGGTACTTCGAGGTGTGGAACGAGCCCGACATCATCTACTGGCACGGAACCCAGCAAGAGTATTTCAAGCTCTACGATTACGCCGTGGATGGAGTGCTTTCGGCCTTGCCCGGCGCGCGCGTGGGCGGTCCGGCCACCACCGGCCCGGCATCGCCTAAAGCGGCCGCCTACCTGCGTGCATTTCTCGATCACTGCCTCAACGACCGAAGCGCAGCCAGCGGAAAGGCGGTGCCGCTCGACTTCATCTCCTACCATCCCAAAGGCCGGCCGCAGCTTGTCAACGGCCACATCGAGATGGGCCTCGCGAATGAATTGCAGTCGGTCGAGGCCGGATTCCGCATCGTAGCCGGCTACCCGCGTTTCCGTCGTCTGCCCATCATCCTGAGCGAAGCCGATCCCGAGGGCTGCGCCGCGTGCTCGGCCAAGGACCACCCGGCCAATGCCTACCGCAATGATTCGCTCTACGCCTCCTACACAGCGGCGGCGTTCAAATCCATGCTCGATCTCGCGGCGCAGAATCAGGTGAATCTGCGCGCGATGCTGACCTGGGCATTCGAGTTTGAGAACGGCGGCTACTTTGAAGGACTACGCACTCTGTCGACGCGCGGCATCGACAAGCCAATCCTCAATTTCTTCCGCATGACGGGCCTGATGCAGGGCGATCGGGTATTGGCATCGAGCTCCGGACAGGTTCCGCTTGAGCAGCTCGTCAGGTCCGGTGCGCGGAGCGCACCCGATGTTGACGCGCTGGCAACGCGGTCGGCCCCGGGAGCCGGCGGAGACGCCGGCAGAAGCGCCGCGGTTCTCGTGTGGAATTACGACGATGACGATCTCCCCGCCGCGCCGGCGCAGGTGAGGATCGTAGTCGAGGGAGTTCCCGCCGGCGTGACGCGCGTGCTGCTGACGCGCTACCGGATCGACGCAACCCACAGCAACGCCTACACGGTGTGGAAGCAAATGGGCTCGCCGGACTCGCCTACAGCCGCGCAATATGCTCAACTGAAAGCCGCCGGCCAGCTGCAGACCCTCGCCTCGCCTGAGTGGCTCGACGCATCTGACGGCCATATTTCGCTGAGCAGCGAGCTTCCGCGCCAGGCCGTGGAGCTGCTGCGGCTTTCGTGGTGAGGCAAATCGCCCGGCATGCTCATCGCGTTGCTCTCCTGTGGAGAAACCTGAAATAACAAGCTATGGAGAAGCCGGAAAGAACAAACCGCCCGTTGCGCATTGTGCTGCCCGGCGGCAGCGGGCAGGTGGGGCGCATGCTCGCGGCGTACTTTCAGCAGCGCGGCCACCACGTAACCGTGCTCACCCGCGGACCGTACGCCGCGTCATGGCAGACGGTGCACTGGGACGGCGCGACGCTCGGGCCCTGGGTAGAGACGCTCGAAGGCGCCGATGTTGTGATTCATCTCTCCGGCCGCAGCGTGAACTGCCGCTATACGGCGAAGAACCGCCGCGAGCTGTACGATTCGCGCATCGGACCCACGCGGCTGCTGCACCGGGCATTTGCGAAGCTCGATAATCCGCCCTGGCTGTGGATGAACGCTTCGACCGCGACCATCTACCGGCACCAGCTGGACCGCGACATGGACGAGGAAACCGGCGAGATCGGCGGCGGCGAGTGGATCGGCAGCGGAATCTGGCGGCGGCGCGCACCCAAAAAATGGGACTGGACGGTCGGCCTGGTAAAGGCGTGGGAATCGGCATTCTTCGACACGCCCACGCCTCGCACGCGCAAAATCGCGCTGCGCACCTCGCTTGTTTTCAGCCCCGCGCCGGGCTCGGTCTTTGCGCTGATGTCGCGCATGGCGCGCGTGGGCCTGGGCGGAACGCAGGGCGACGGCCGGCAGTACGTCTCGTGGATTCATGAGGCCGACTATGCCCGCGCCATCGAGTTTCTCATCGAACACGAGTCGATGGCAGGTCCGGTGAACCTGACCGCGCCCAACCCGCTGCCCAACCGCGAGTTTCAGGCGGCGCTGCGCGAGGCCTGGGGAATGCCCAACGGCCTGCCCGCACCGGCGCCGCTGCTGGCCCTTGGCATGTGGATGCTGAGGGCAGAGCCCGAACTCGTGCTTAAAAGCCGCCGCGTAGTGCCCCAAAAACTGCTCGACGCCGGCTTCCGGTTCCGGTTCCCCAGCTGGCCCGAGGCCGCCGAGGATCTGGTGCGGCAATGGCGCGAGGCGGCTTCATAAGCCTCTGTGCCAGCCAGAGCAACTCAGTCCAGCCGAGCCGGTCCTGACCCGCCCGGAATATAAAAAAAACGGCCCCCGTTTTGGCGGGGGCCAAGTTGCCTTGGTTCTCTCGCGTTGCGAGAGCTTGGTTGGCGGCCTCACGGCGGGGTGGCCGTTGGCCCGGGTTCCACAGCCTCTCGGGGGGAGGATGGCCGCGACGTTACTGCTGCTCCGGACCACTCGTAGGCGCAGCACCTTGGGGGGATGCAGTGCCCGGGGCCGCCAAACTGTTTTCCATCACGCGGACATGCACGGTACGAGTGCGGACGCGGGCCGGCCTGCCGCCGTTGTCCTGCGTATCGTTTTCAGCCACCTGGACGTTGCCCAGGGCCACTGAATGCATGCGGTAGATGGGAATCTGGTGATCGGTGACGAGATAACGCTTTACGGAATCGGCCAGCCGTTCGGAGGTCTGAATTCCGACGCTTCCCTGGCCGGGAGCCTGGGCGTCCATCTCGAGAATGTAGCCTTGACGGCCGGTCAGGCTGGCCGCGAGCTGATCGAGCTTCTGCTTCGAATCCGCCGTCATGGTGACGGTGCCGGGCCGGAACCTGACTTCGACATCCGTGACCTGGTGGTACTGGTCGAGCCCGTTGACGGTGCCGTTGATCGCGTCAACGTGGTTCGAGGCCTGCTGTGCGGCAGTGTTGGCGGCCTGCGCCTGCTGGCCGGCCGCAGTCGCCGCCTGGTTGGCCTGGTCGGCGGTAGACTGCGCCTTTTGAATGCCGGCCTGTGCGCGGGCGTCGACGTCTCTGATGTCCTGTGCGTTCTTGGCGTTCACCTGGTCGAGTTCATTCAGGCGGTCGTTCAGCGGATCGAGCTGTTTCTTCACCC
>DATGLJ010000147.1:0-9611 GCA_035294185.1 Occallatibacter sp.
CAATCGCCGCGCCTCGGAGTGGTAGTGCTGGTCGCCCTCAACCAGCGGCGCAGCGCCCGGCGCCGTCGGCGGCGGAGGAGGCATATTGCCGGCCGACGTAAGCCGCGGCGGACCGAAAGGCCGGCGCAGCGACGGAGCCGCAAAATACGCCTTGTAAATCTGCTCGAGCGCCGGTGCGGCTCTGGCGCCAAACTCCTCCGTCGCCCAAAACCGATAGTACGCGCCGTCGGCATCGCCGGACCTGTCGCTGTTCCCCATGCCCCGCTCATGGCCGGCATCGTCCGCGCCTGCCGGCGTCCCGGCAAGATTTCCCGCCCACGCCATGTCCATCACCGCACGGGTTGTCATGGCTACAGGCCGAATATCGCTGGTATTCACCAGAAGGTAACTCGTGGCCCCTGCCCTGATGTAGCGGCCAAGCTCATCGTTGATCACTTTCGCTGAAACCATCTCCGAGAGCTGATTGGACTGGCCGTTCATCATAGCCACGTGAAAATAAGCGCCCTGGCCCGCAGCCACCTTGCCGGCGTCCTGCATGTCGCCGTAGCCGGTATCGGCCCACACCAGCCTGACCTCCGGCGGAATCTTCAGGTAACCCTCCTGCATAAGCCGCGCTCCCTCCTGCCACAGGTCGGTGACAAACTGCGCATTGGGATAGCGCGCGCGCACGATCTTCATCTGCACGGCGATGGCATCGCTGATGCGCCGGCCGAGCAGCGGGTCGTTATCGCGCACGCTTGGATCGAGCGAAGCGTAGCTCGAGTCCGACAGCCCGCGCAGACCCACGCTCCACAGAATCTCTTCCTGCGGTCTGTACGCCGCGACGGCATTCGTCCAGGCGCGCTCCAGAATCTCAGGATGCGTAGAGAAGTTGTACGGCACATCTTTCGGCCAGCGCGCCACGTTCACGCCCAGCGGGGTGGCGTGGTGCTGGTTCACGATCAGCCCGCGCTCCGAAGCCGCCTGCACCTGCGCGTCATCGGGAAAAATCCACGTGCCAGGCACAACCATGTTGCCTTTAAGGCGCAGGATGGTTTCAAAGATCTGATCCCACACCTTCAGAGAAATTCCTGTCTGCTCGCCCTTGCCTGCGGGAATCCATCCGGTAAGCAGATCCTCGTCATTCGGAAAGAATCCACGATAGCGAAAGACCGGGCTCGGGTAATTTCGCTCAAAATCGTCGGGCAGCGGAATCGAAGTGCGCTTCGCAGGCGCTTTGTCGGTCCACAGGTACATGGGATCGACGCCCAGCACGCGCTGCGAGAACTCGTAGATGGCGTAAATGGTTCCGCGCATGTCCGCGCCCGTAAGGCACACAACGCGGCGCGGCGCGGCTCCGCCCTCCGCTCTCGCCACCGAAAACGAGAACGCCTCCGTCCCCCTGGCGGCAGCGCAGCCAACTCCCGCGGGCAGATGATCGGTCTGCGCTATCAGAATCGCATTCTGCCCGGCGTCCTCCAGCCGCGTGACCACCCTCGGCGCGCGCCCAAACACCCTGGCAAAGTCACTGCGCAGGTCTTCCGTCGCGCGGTGAACCGGCCCCGGCTCCCCGGCAGATTCCACCAGCACAGTCGATCCGTCGATCGCGATGCGCCGCGGCTGCGCAAGGGCATCGCGGCCCAAAGCGGCAAACAGAAGGCAAAGCAAAAAAACAGCTGTTGCGGCAAAGCGAGTAGCGCGCCAACCGGCCATGACAGGAATCTCCTCGGGTGGACTTCTGTTTACGACGCAGGCTGCGTCTGCGCAGCAGGCGCATACCCGGCAAAGATCAGCTTGACGAGCGGAATTATACAGATTTGCCGCGCCGATGCCGGACCGTGGTAGTGGTGCAGTTTGAAGGATACGGGCCTGAGCCCGTACATCAGTCGCGCAAAATGCTTCCGGGCTTCTGCCCCGGAGGGAATGCGATTTCAAAACTGACCCACGACCCGGACCGCCCGCGCAAGCGGCCGGGTGCTACAGTGGACTCGTTCGATTTGTCCGGCGTCATCGGTTCGGAGAATTTCCGTTGCCTCGTCTGCTGCTTCGCTGTTGTGCATGTCTGGCTCTTTTCTTCGCTCTTATGCCCGCTGCCTGCCCGGCAACGCGCGTCAGCACAGCTCCGGTTCCCGCCGAAATGCGCTCAGGTTTCTTCGCCGTAACCGTCAATGGCCGGCCGGTTGACGTCGCCTGGGCGGCCTCGAACTACGAGTTCGTGAGCTTCGATTCCAATGGCCCGGTTGAGATATCCATCACCGCTGCCGAGCCCGGCTTCTGGGACCGCGGCGTGGATATCGAGCCGTGGCGGCTCGGTCTGCGCGCTTCGCGTAGCGGCCCGACGATCCGTTTCCGGCTATCTCACCCCGGCAAGCTCTCCATCTCGCGGCCCGGCGATTTTCTCAATAACGCGAAGATGCTGTTCCTCTTCGCCGATGCGCCGGCTCCGCCGCCGCCCGCGGGACCGGACGTGACCATCATTCCCGCCGGCGTTCACCGCCAGAGCCTCAACCCGAAAAGCGGCGACACCATTTATCTCGCGCCCGGCGCCTACATCTTCGGCAGCCTGAACCTCTGGAACGTCGAAAACGTCAAGGTGCTGGGCCGCGGGACCATCGTCTACGACGGCCCGCAGAATCCCGCGACCGACGAGGGATGGATGCAGAAGCCGGACTGGCACTGCATCGGCGCCAACCGGGCGCGCAATGTGGAGATCGACGGCCTCACCTGCATCGTGCGCTCACGCACCTGGTCAATCCAGATGAAGGACTCCACCGGCTTCCGGTTCAACGACCTGCGCGTCATCGGCGGCAACCCCGGCAACGCCAACCAGGACGGCATGGACTGGCTGGGCGGCGGCGACACGGTCGTGCGCAACGCATTCATCCGGTCTTCGGACGATGACCTGGCCGTCGAAGGCAACTGGGACGGCTATGCCCAGGCTGACATGGTGCGGCCCGGCGGGGATGTGAACGACATTGTCGTTGAAGACAGCGAGTTCTCGACGAGCATCTCGAACGTTGTGCGCATCGGCTGGCCGCAGAAGATTTTCAGTTCGCGCTACTTCACGCTGCGCAACTCCGACATTCTGCACGCCGGCATCGGCGCCTGCGGGCAGACCTTCGGGCTGCTCGGAATCTGGGGCGCCGACGGCGCGCGCGGCGACCACAGCGGCATCACGCTCGAGAACCTCTTCCTCGACAACTGGTACTCGATCGCGCAGATCGAGCAGGAAGAACCTGCTGTGCACGGCATCGTCTTTCGTAACATCTGGGCGCTCGGGCAGCCGCCGCTGGCTGAATCGACAATGACCGGCAACGTGAAAGACGTGACCTTCGACAACGTCAAATACGGCCAGGCGCCCGTAACCAGCGGCGCCGAGCTGCCGCTCACAGTTTCAGGCGGAGCCGAAGAACCGGACTTTGTTTCCGGGTTTTCCCCCGCGTCCCCGCTTACGGCGGAGTTCACTGTTGCGCAGCCGGTTATCGCGCCGGGAAAGAAGATCGCCTTTGAGGCCAGGTCCGCTCGCGGGGCGCGGTATAGCTGGATCTTCGGCGATGGAACCACTGCGCACGGCCGGCACGTGCGGCACCGCTTCCCGGATGCGCTGGGAAGCGAACTCGACGGCCGCAACGGCGCCGGCATCTTTCGCGTACTGCTGCAGGTTGCAGATTCAGCCGGCCACCAGGACTGGGCCGAACAGAATGTAGTTGCCATAGCGCAATGGCACAGCGCGATGCAGTCTCCTGCGGCATCGGCCCCGGGATTGAACTGGAGCGTATATGCGGGATCGTGGACCGAGCTTCCCGACCTGTACAAGCTTCAGCCGGCGCTCACCGGCGTTTCGCCGGATGTGCAGGCCACCTCGGGCGGCTTCACGCAATGGGCCACGGCCTGGGACGGCCTGATCAACATTCCGGCCGATGGAGGATACATCTTCCACCTGATCGACCGCGATGGCGCGCGTCTCGTGATCGACGGCGTGGAAGTTGCCAGGACCGGAGCGCCCTTTGCGCAGGTCTGCGGCTCGCCGGGCAATGCGCTGCGTTATGACCGCGGGGCCATTGGCCTGCGCGCGGGGCTGCATACCATCCATATTGAGGGGCTGAACACGGCCAGCGGCGGCGCGCCGCGCCTGCTCTGGGAGGGGCCGGGCATCGCGCTTCAGGAGGTTCCGCCCGGCGCCTTCCGCCGGCGCGCCAGGTGAACTTCGCGCTTCATCCATCGCCGCCGCAATTTGCCGGGCGGCCTGAAACCCGGCCCGTTGCCCGATCTTCTGCCCACCGCCACTCGGCTGCCAACCGGGCGCTCGAAAGGCCCTGCTAGGCTGAATGCATGTCCTGGAACTTCCCGAAGATTTACCCGATTCTTGATGCCTCCGCGATTCCTGCCGGAAAACGCGGCGAATTTCTGCTGCGGCTGGCCTGCGGACTGTCCGACGCAGGCGTTACGCTGCTCGAGTACCGGAACAAGACCGGACCGGTGACCGAACTGCTTGCCGATGCTGCGATTCTGCGGGCGGCGCTGCACGGGCCCGCGGTCAGGCTCGTTCTCGATGATCGGGCGGATCTGGTCGAGATCACGGGTTTTGACGGCGTTCATGTGGATGCCGGAGACATCTCCGTGGCCGAAGCCCGGCGCCTGCTGGGACCGCGGCACATCGTAGGCACATTCGGCGGCAGCGAGGCGCTGGTGGATGGCGTTCTCGATGAGCCGGCGGACTATTTTTCGATCGGGCCGGTAGGGCGAACCGAGACCAAGCAGACGACGAAAGCGCCGATCGGCGTCGAAGGCGTGCGGCGGCTGCGCGAGCAGGCCGGGCCCGCGCCGGTGCTGGTTGCCGCCGGCGGCGTCACGCTCGACAACGCCGCCGCTGCGCTGGATGCAGGAGCCAGCTCGGTTGCGGTTTCGGCCGCCATCTTCCGCGCTGCCGATCCGGCGGCGGAGTTCCGGCGCTGGCGGCGGGAGCTGAATGCCTGAAGCGATCCGGCAAGGTTTTGCGCCCGCTGGCCGTCTGCTTCTGCTCCGTGCTCCCTGCCCTCGGTTCTCTGCTCCCGTCACATCTCGTCGGCCGAGGGACCGTAGCAGCCGGGAACCTTTGCTCCGAGCAGGCGCAGATAAACGCCAAGCTGGGCGCGGTGATGGATCATGTGGCTGAGCACATAGTCCCGGAAAACCTGGTAGCGCGGCTCGTCGATGAAGGTCTGGCCGCCGAAGATGAACTTCCAGTGCCTGTCCCACTTCTCCGGAGTTGTGGCGGCAAGGGCCTTGCGCACCTCGTCGAGGTTCTCATCGAGCTTGCTGAGCACCGCCTCCCGGCTGGCCGGAATGTAGGGTTCCCATTTGTGATCGGCGGCGAACTCCAGCTTGTCCTGGTTGAGCGTATGCAGCGCCCAGTCGCCGGTCATGTCGGTCAGGTGGCCGGCCAGGCGGCCCAGGCTCATCGACTTGGGGTGAGGCTTGTAGGCAAAATCCGCGTTCGCGGGTATGGCCTCAAGGACCTTGCGGGTCCGGGCGACCTCGCGCTCATATTCGGCAAGCAGCTCTTTCTGACAATCCATCCATTACCTCCATCGTGCTGTAAGAGCGAGCATAACCGATGTGGCGGTGGAAAGGCGAATAAAAAGCGATAAAAAATCAGCCGAAGCGCGTGGATTGAAAAGCCGAGGTGAAGGCCTCCGGCCAGCCGCGGATACCGTTTGCCGGAATTGCCGCGCCCTGAGGAGGCACATCGACGGGCAACGGCAGAACCGGGACCGGCGGAGGATCGATCTCAAGGTAGCTGCCGTGTTCGAAGTTCCACGCGTCGGGAATTTCGAACGGGGCTTCGAAATTGGCCGGCCACGGCTGGACGGGACCGCAATGGCCAATGGCTGCGCGCCACCATGGATGGCCGGCCGTCAGGATGCCGGCAAGGAAGTTGCCGAGAGGAAAGATGCGCGACAGCACCGTATCTTTCCGCGAGGCCAGGACCGAGACTTTGCCGATCTTTGCGGCGGCGGCCTGGAACTCTTTGTTCAGGCAATCGTCGTCGATGGCCCCGGCCATGAGCGTGAGCCTGCGCACGGGAAGCTGCATGTTGGCGATCGTGGAGAGAACGACGCGCGCGCCGAGACTGTGCGAAGCAAAGGAGACGCTGGCCGCCTGCCGGAAATTGGCGTCGATGAACGGCCCGAGCAGCGCGCCGGCTTCGTCTGCAATGCGCGGCTCGTCGGGATAATCGAGGCCGTGGGCCCAGATGGAATCGCCGGGCCACAGCAGGCCGAGAAATGCGGTGCTGCCTGCATACGGCCCGGAGAAACGCAGCAGGCTTTCCCAGTGAGAGAGCGAGGCGATGCCGCTGGCGCGGTCCACGTTATAGCCGTGCGTGGCGATGAGCACATGGCGGCCCCTCACGGAGGATGCAAGATCGGCCGGCTGCATCCCGGTGTAATCGGCCGCGCTGCTTCCCTGGTTGAGATTCACCTGCGCCGCCAGGCCGCCGCCCACCGGCTCATAGCGAAGATCGAGAAACTGCGTCATAGGTTTTTGACCGCCTGCATGGTGTTTACGGCCGTGGCCAGCGCGGTGGAGAGGTCCTTGGCAATCGGCGCAAACGGCGTGGCCAGCAGGCCGGCAATCACCGCCAGGCCCAGGTCGTTTCCGGCCCGGAAGCCGGCCCAGCCTCCGTCGAGCAGGCATCCGCCGGCGACGGCAAGAACCACGGCGATGCCGCTGGCGATGGCGCGCATCCAGTTGCGATAGATCTGGTCGGCGCGCTGATAGCACTCGTCGAGCATGGCAGTGACGATCAGATCGAAGCGCGACCAGGCATCGCTTTGCTCCGCGGTAAGCGCCGCGCCGGAGGCTGCGCTGCGCGCAACGGCAACCAGATGCGCGGGATCGACGTTGGCCGCGGCAGCGACCTGAGCGGCGTTGTCTGCGCTGAGATGGAGCTTGATAAGCGATTTGGCGATGGCCTTCTGGTCGGCAAGGTTGCGGCCGTTGATCCAGTTGGCCTCGATCGCCCGGAGGATCTGGCCGCCGGTCAGCGCGTTCAACGGCGTCCCCGCGCCGGATGCGGGCGGCGTCAGCTGCGCGACGGTGGATTGAATGCCGCCCAGGCCAATGCGGTTGATGAAACCGAAGAACGGTTTGAGAGCTTCGAGCACGCCGAAGGCGGCGGCGCCGAGGCCGCCGATAGCGCCGATGGCGCTGACGATCGCCGGCAGCTGCAACTGCTGCAATGGAACATGCATGAGGATGCTTCCTCCGGAAGTCGAAATGCGCCAACAGCGCGATTGAGGCAATTGGCGGAAAACTGTCCTGGCGGCTGACAGGTAGCATTATGCGCCGCAGGCGGGAAATTTCAGGCAATATTCAGGAATTATTTTTCGGCCGGGCGCAGACGCCGGGTGCGGGCGGCGAGCCATTGCCTGCTTCCGCTCCTGAGCGGAAGCAGGCTTAGAGATCTCCAATTACATCCGTAAGCCGATTTGTCTCAGCTTTCCGTCCCGCCCCGCCGATACCTGAGAAGACGCCAAGACGGCCGGCCAGCCTCCGCATGTATCGCCGGCCGCCCGCAAAGACCGTAATGCGCCCTCTTCTCAGAGCGTTTTCCTTCGCTGCCGCCGGGCTTCTCATCGGCTGCGCGGCCACCTCTTTCGCGCCCGGCGGGCCAGCCGGCCGCCTTGCGCGCATCGGCGAACCCGGCGGGCCCGTCGACGAGGGCCGCACTGTGATCCTCGCCGGCAATGTGCATCCTCTCGCCCGGCCCGAGTTCGACCGCGGCCCTCTCGATCCTTCCACGCCCCTGGGCCGCATGCTTCTCGTCCTGAAGCCCTCGGCCGAACAACAGGCCGCTCTCGACGCCCTTGTCGCAGCCCAGCAGGATCCCGGCTCGCCTTCCTACCACCACTGGCTCACCCCGGCCGAATTCGGGGCCCGGTTCGGCGTCGCGCCGGCGCAAATAGCGCAGGTTACAGCCTGGCTCACTCGCCATGGATTCGCCATCGAGGAGATCCCCGCCGGCAGACGCCTCATCGCCTTTTCCGGCACCGCCGGCCAGCTCCAGGAAGCCTTCCACACTGAGATGCACAGCTACCGTGCGGCAAACGCACTTCACATCGCCAACGCGCAGGATCCGCAAATCCCCGCAGCTCTGGCCGGCATCATCTCCGGCATTGTCTCGCTCAACGACTTTCGCCGCAGATCCTCGCTCGCCTTGCGCCCACTGCCCGCAGCCCAGCCGGGTCCGCCGGTTCAGCCGCATCCGGCAGCGGAGCCGCAGTACTCGGCCGGCAGCACCCATTACCTTGTTCCGGCGGACTTCGCCACGATCTACGATCTCAACCCGCTCTACAACTCCGGCTCTTCCGGCGCCGGAGCCGCAATCGCCATCGCCGGCCGCAGCAACATCGATCCGGCCGACGTGGCCCGGTTCCGCGCCGCCACCGGCCTGCCGCCCAACCCGCCTGCGGTGATCCTTGCGGGCGCCGACCCCGGACTGGCCGGCGACGATCAGGCCGAGGCCACGGTCGATGCCGAATGGAGCGGAGCGGCGGCGCCCGCCGCCTCCATCAGGCTGGTAGCCGCCGCCTCAGGCCCGGTTACCGACGGCATCGATCTGGCCTCGGCATACATCGTCAACCAGGCCGTCGCACCCATCCTGAGCTCCAGCTATGCGAGCTGCGAGCAGGAAATGGGAGCCGCCGAGCTGGCTTTTTACAATGCCCTCTGGGAACAGGCTGCCGCCGAAGGCATCAGCGTCCTGGTCGCCTCCGGCGATGCCGGCGCATCCGGCTGCTCTTCGGGCTCAGCCGCCGCAGGTTCGTTCCCGGCCGTCAACGGTCTCTGCAGCTCGCCCTACGCCACCTGCACAGGCGGAACGGAATTCAACGAGGGCGCAGGCTCGGCCCTGTACTGGGCCGCGGCCAACAGCGCCGGCCTGGGCTCGGCGCTCCAGTACATTCCCGAGGAGGTCTGGAACGAAAGCGCCGCCAATGGCGGCTCGGATATGTGGGCGTCGGGCGGAGGAGTCAGCACCGTATACCTGCAGCCTGCCTGGCAGGCCGCCGTACTGGCTTCGCTTCCAGGCGCATCCTCGGCAGAGGGCATGCGCGCGGTTCCCGATGTTTCCCTCGCCGCCGCCAATCACGACGGCTTCATAGCAGTCGAGAACGGCGGTTTCTACATCGCCTCGGGAACGTCGGTAGCAGCGCCCTCGTTTGCCGGAATCATGGCCCTGCTGGCCGCCTCGCAGGGTGGCAAAGCGCAGGGCAGCGCCAATCCCCGTCTTTACGCCCTGGCGGCGGCCGCGCCGGCTGCCTTTCACCGCACTCCCTCCGGATCGAATACCGTTCCCGGCGTGGCAGGCTATACGGCTGACGGCTCCGTCTACAACCTGGCCACCGGCCTCGGTTCGGTCGATGCGGCGGAGCTGGCGAACAACTGGGCGGCGCAGCCGGCGCTGCCCTGTCCCACGCGGCTGGTGCGCGCCCGCTGCCGCTCCGGAGGCCGCACCTGGATGCGGTTTCGCTGAACCCCTGCGCCGGCCGCCGGACAGAAAAGCCTTCCAAGCGGCTTGCGGCGTTCTGCACCCGGCAATTTAACAATCGTCGGTCAGGAAGAAATTTATATCTCAGTCAGGAAGGAAG
>DATGLJ010000148.1:0-2713 GCA_035294185.1 Occallatibacter sp.
ATGGGCCAGTTCTTGTCATAGAGATTGAAGATCGGCGACACCGAGCAGAGGTCCATATTGGCTTCGTAGTAGGCGTCGAGCGTGCCTACGTCGCGCCAGTAGAGCGCCTCTTTCTTGTTCTCGTCGACGAAGCTGTAGGCCATCATTTTCTTCTTGCCCAGCATGGCAGGCAGAATGTTGTGGCCGAAGTCGTGCTTGGAGTCCGGATCGTCGGCGTCGGCAATAAGCGCCTTGAGCAGGGTTTCGGTATTGAAGATGTAGATGCCCATGGAGGCATCGACCGCGTTGGGATTGAAAGGCGAGCGGAAGGCCGTGGACTGCGGCTTTTCCTGGAATCCGAGGACCTCGCCGGTGCGCCCTACTTCCACCACGCCGAAACGAGAGACTTCTTCAGGGGGAATGGGAAGCGTGGCCAGGGTCACCTCGGCTTTGGTTTCCTTATGATAGGCCAGCATGCGGCTGTAATCCATCTTGTAGATGTGGTCGCCGCTTAGGATAATCACGTACTCGGGCTGCTCGCTGCCGATGGAGTAGATGTTCTGGTAGACGGCGTCTGCGGTGCCCATGTACCAGTTGGCGCCGGTGCGCTGCATGGGCGGCATCAGCTCGAAAAATTCGCCCAGCTCCTGCGAGACAATGCCCGACCAGCCCTCGCGGATATGGCGATTGAGCGAGAGCGCCTTGTACTGGGTGAGAATGTAGACGCGGCGCAGGCCGGAGTTGATGCAGTTAGAGAGCGTGATATCGATGATGCGATAGTGACCGCCGAAGGGAACTGCCGGCTTGGCGCGGTCACGCGTAAGCGGAAAGAGCCGCTCGCCGGCTCCGCCGGCAAGAAGCACTCCGAGCGCGTCCTTCATATCCATGGGATCCTGCCTCGAGGAAATTCCGTCTTTGGCCTTGAGCTGATTTGCCGCTGCTTTTCTCTCGAAAACAATACCGCTTCCGGCTGCGATGCGCTACCGCCGGCAGGAATTGTGGAGAATATCATATCGAAGAGAACCTGTGCATGGAACCTGGATTGCCTTTGCGCAGTGAGGCAGTTTGAAATCGCATTCCCTCCGCGGCCGGCCGTTGCGCAGGAGCAGGCAAAACCGGCAGGCGGGCCGGTTGAGACCGAAGATATACAGAAAATGATTCCGGAGCGTCTCATCTGCCGCTGCTGCGAATCGCCGCCAGCATGGCGAGTTTTGGGCTTATGAAGCGTGCTGCGGGTCCTGCAGGGAAAAAACGCCCGCAAATGGCGCCGGGCGGAGGGAAGTGCGCCGGAAAATCGCTTCGACTGCGATCGCAAAACAATTTGCGATGACCTTCCGCGGCGACTGGTTGCGCTGCAGCCCGGTTCAGGTCAAGCGCGGGACCAGGCGTTGACTACCGCTTTCCCTTGAACTTGTAGGCCAGGCCCACGGAGATTGCAAAATTCACGTCGAACTGCGACGTGTGCGGCGGGTAGTTGATGCTGTAGTGGGTGATGACGGCGTCCGGCGTGATGCGGAAGACCCAGCGCGCGGAGCGGTTAAGGTCGAAGTGGCCGCCGGCAATGATAGCCGGAGCCACCTGATTGTTATAGAAAGCTACGGTGGACGGCGGCTGGCCGAGCAGGTCCTTTTCAAAGTTGCCGTAAACGCCGCCCACGAGCACATGCGCCAGGATGTCGCCGTGCAGATTGTGCGGGCCCAGCCACTCGGGACCGGCGGTGAAGAAGTACTCGCTGACGAACGGACCCTTGATGTTGTGCACCGCATTCCCGCCGGTGGGGGTCGTACTGGTGCCTGCGCCGCTGGTGCCGACATAGTAGCGCTGAGAGGTCTGAAGGCCCCAGCGCCTGGTCAGCCACATCGACCCGCTCAGGTCGAGCCCGCCGAGGTTCGAGCCCTGCAGCAGCGTGGGGCCGGCCTTCATGTGGTCATAAGCCATGCCCAGCGAGAGATCGAAGCGATTGTCGTAGCGCACGCCGGCCAGCGGATTGACCGAGATATAGGCGCCATTGCCCGGCGTCAGCGGGCCGGTGGGCACGGAGGACTGCGCAGGCGGATTCTGGCTGCTCGAAGAAGACTGGCCGGAATTCTGGTCGGAATTCTGGTCCGGGGCCTGGGCCCGGACACAAGCGGCAGCCGCGGCCACAAGTACGGCGGCGGTGAAAGTGGCAACAAGTCGTGCTGGCGGACGCATCACTCGTTAGCTTACAGGACCGGGGTAAAGGCGGACAATGGAGCGGCCGAAGACGCCGCGCCCTTTATTCGGAAATGTCTTTTCAAGTTTCCGATTCATTATCGGAGATCTGCGGACGCACAGCGCTCGCGCCAGCGCGTCCAGGCCAGGTAGCGGAGGGTCTTGAGGGTTTCCTGGACGGCGTCGGCATAGCGCTCATCGGCCGAAAGCGGCTCAAGGGACGGCGCGGCGTGAACGCGCCATTCGATGGGCAGGCGGCTGAAGATAAGACCCGCCCGGGGCAGATGGCCGGGGCTGGAGACGATCTCGGCCGAAATCCAGCCATGGGCCTTCATGAGGCCGACCGAGTAACAGGCGTTCTGGATCGTGTCGCGGGCATTGGGTTCGATAAAAACATTCGAAGCCGGAACGCCTTGCGCCTCGGCGGTGCGCGCCATGACCTGAGCTTCGACGTAATGGTTAGCGACGGCGCTACCGGTAACGATGAGCCTTGGCGCAATGCCGCGCTCGTACTCCTGCACGGCTTCAGTCACGCGGGCAA
>DATGLJ010000149.1:0-2650 GCA_035294185.1 Occallatibacter sp.
ACCTGCTACGACTGGATCGCAGAGCACATTGCGCGCCCCGCCGATCTTCGGACCGATCTTGGAGGCCGCGTCCACTGGCCCGCATCCGCGCAGATCGCCGCCGCCATCGTCACCGCGATTCCCTTCGCAGGTCTCTGCGCCTTCCCGCGCAGCCACGATATCCCGCACATCGCCGTGCGCGTGCTCATTGTGCTCGCCTGGCTGGCCGGCATCGGCCTGGCGTGGCTGCTCATCGGCCATCCCTGGAACCGGCGTCCGGCGGTCCACGCCATCTCGACCGCTGTCGTCGACAGCAACCAGCATCCGGTCTGGTCTGCGCCCGCGATGATTCTCATCTCGCTCTACACCAGCCTTGCCTTCGCGCTGATGCATGGCGAGCAGACAGCCTACTCCCTCGGCCCGTTTGTCCTGCTGGTCGGCGTCAGCCTGGTGCTCTCGGCCGTGCGTTTAGGCACGCGCTCGCTCGCCGCCAGCACCCTCGTCCACGCCAGCTACAACTTCATGCTGTTTTTCATCATGGCGGTAAGCACCCACGGCTTCCGCCACATGGACAAACTGTGAAACAGCAAGGGACTCAGTCCGTTCGCATCGATCGCCCTCGGCTGCTCAAAATAGCTTCCCTCCGCGGCTGAAGCCCGGAGGCATTTTGCCTGACCGATGTGCGGGCTCAAGCCCGTACTCTTCAAACTGACCCGCTACCGACCTTAGCCCCTCGATCCCTGCTCTTCTACAATCAAGCTGATGCCTACGTCCACGCACGCCCAAAAGCTTCTCTCGCTTCTCGCCCGCACCAGCTTCCGCCTTGGCCAGTTCAAACTTTCCTCCGGCGGCACAAGCGACTACTACATCGACTGCCGCACCACGACGCTGCACGCCGAGGGCGGACGGCTCACCGGCCACGCCATCCTTGACCTGCTGGAAACCAGCGGAATCGAAGCCGAAGCCGTCGGCGGCCTGACCATGGGCGCCGACCCGATCGTCTCCAACGTGGCCACCGCCAGCGCCTGGCGCGCGCAGTCGCAACCGAATGCGCCTCTGCTTCACGGCTTCCTGGTGCGCAAGGCGGAGAAAACGCACGGCACCGGGCGCCGCATCGAGGGCTTCTGCCGCGAAGGCGCTCGCGTAGTCATCGTCGACGACGTCTGCACCACCGGCGGCTCCACAATCAACGCCATCGAGGCAGCACAGCAGGCCGGCATGAAGGTAGCCGCGGTCGTCTGCATTGTCGAGCGCGAAGAGGCCAACGGCCGCCCCGCTGTCGAAGCCGCAGCCAAAGGAGCGCCATTCCTGCGCCTGTTTACCGCCAGCGAGGTCCGGGCCGAACATCTTCGCCAGCAGCAATAAAAAACAGGAAAGCAGGTCCCCTGCATCGGACCTGCTTTCCTGGTTCTGCTCACTCAGGGAGAATCAAGCGAGAGGCTTTACTCATCCCCTGCCGGACTGGCCGGCGCCGGCTGTTGCGAATTGTCCATATTCGAGAGCAGCTGCACCTTCACGCGGCGGTTCTGCTGCCGTCCTTCGCGGGTATTGTCCGGAGCCACCTGCTGGTCCTTGCCAATGCCGATCAGGTAAAACCGGCGCGGGGGGATGTTGTACTTCGACGCCAGGTACTGCACCACCGCATCGGCGCGGCGGTTGCTCAGCTCGTAGTTATACTGCGCCGGACCGGTGGTATCCGTTCCGCCCGTCACCGCCAGAATGTAGCTCTTGGCATTCGCCAGCTGGCTGGCGAAGTTATCGAGCTGTTGTTTGTCGGCGGCGGTCAAAACAGACTTGTCGAAACCGAAGGTGACCGTCACATCGGCGAGCTGATGGTAGTTGTCGAGACCCTTGACCACAGCGTCCAGCGAGTCGGCGCGGGCAGCCACTTCACTGGCGGCCTGGCTGGCCTGACTGGCCTGACTGGAGGCCGACTGCGCATTCTGGTTCGCCTGGTCGGCGGTGCTCTGCGCCTGCTGAATGCCAGCCTGCGCGCGCTGATCCACGTCATGGATCCGGCGGTTGTTCTCAGCGGTGGACTGCTCCAGCTGGCCTGTTTTGTCCACCAGCGGCGCCGTCTGGTTCCTCACATAATTCTTCGTGGCGCAGCCGGAGACTCCAAAGACCGTAAGCACTGCAGCCGTTACGACAAAACCGAAGCGATTCATGATCACTCTCCTCATTTCTTCCGGCCTTTGGGATGCGGGGGCCGTGACTTCTCTACCAGGAGATAGCATCTTCGATGCCAACCGGCGCGCCGGCGTTGAACCTCATTAATTCAACAACTTAGCCAAAAAACACCTGCCAGGGCCTTCCCGGCGCGATGTAGTTTTTACATCGTGCGGTAAGATTGCGCCGGATTTGCCGCGCAGAATCGAAGGCGAAGCACGCCGGCTATCTTGCCAAGGAGCGGAGGCAGATATCAATTCTCAATAAAATCCGGCGCAAGCGACCAGAAAATGCGGAAGCGGGCGGATAGCCAGGATGGCGCTTAGATGACAATTGTGACCGACCCTTCGGCCGTCTCATGCTTTACGGCTTCGAGTGCTCGGTTGGCCTCCGCGAGCGGGAACCTGGTCACTGTCTGGCGCAAACCCAGCTCGGCGGCGAGGCAGAGAAAATCGCGCGCATCGGCGCGGGTCATATTCGCCACGCTCCGCAGCTGTCGCTC
>DATGLJ010000150.1:0-9409 GCA_035294185.1 Occallatibacter sp.
CGGGAGGGCATCCCGGAAAAGGCCAGTACATGGGGCATAACGCGCTCCATCCACGCGCGGGCCGGGCTCATCGCTTCGAGGTACATGCTCAGCAGAGCGCCTGCCGCCCGCGCGTACTCGTCGGTTTTCACCATGCCGGCCATCAGCGGCGCCATGCTCTTCAGACAGGCATCCCGCATTTGCCGAAACATGCCCCAGGGATCGGCATTGTCCCACCCGGCAGCGCTGCTCGTATCGTTGCTCATGCCATCTCCTGTCAGAAGTGAAGGCCTCCGCTGCAGATCAACACTTCGCCGGTCACGTAATCCGACAATGGCGAGCAGAAGAACAGCACGGCTCCGGCGGCATCTTCCGGCGTGCCCAGCCGCCCCAGCGGACAGCCGCTCTTTGCGGAGTCCAGCAGGCTCTGCTGCACGCCCAGGCGAATTTGCCTGCCCCGCATGTTTACCGTGCCGCCATTCAGGGGCTGCACCAGCCGCGTTTCAATCAGCCCGAAGCCGACCGCATTCACGTTCACGTTGTACCGGCCCCATTCCTTGGCCAGGGTCTTGGTTAAGCCGATCACGCCCGCCTTGCCGGAGGAGTATCCCGCCTGCCCGGGGTTGCCGTCTGTACCGGAGATCGAGGTGATGTTAACGACTTTGCGCATCACGCGCTCACCGGCAGCCGTCTCCCGCTTCGCCGCCTCGCGAATAAAGCCCGAAGCGGCGCGAAGAATCCGGAATGGCGTGACGAGATGAATGTCGAGCATCGCCTGGAATTGCTCGTCGGTGGTTTTCTGGATGACGCTGTCCCAGGTGTATCCGGCGTTGTTCACGATGATGTCGATCGACCCGAATTGATCGACGGCGGCCTTCACCAGGAAGTCCGGGACTGCCGGATCGGTGAGATCGCCATGCATATGCCGCACCCTGCCGGTCTGGATCTCCTCCTCTGCGGCCGCGAGCGCATCCGCGTCAAGGTCGTTCATCATCACGGACGCCCCGGCCATCGCCAGCCGCTGCGCAATCGCTTTGCCGATCCCTCTTGCCGCTCCGGTTACCAGAGCCACTTTGCCCGCCAGCGTAAACGGCGTCTGAATGCCGCTCGCCGGCTGCATCTCCACGGCGCGCATGGAACTCCTCCCTCGCCTCTCACGATATTTGTTGCATTGCAGCAAAATTGAATGCTGCATTGCAATATAACATAAGATGGAGGGCTTTGGGGGGCAGTTGCAGGAGCCGGATCAGTCGACTTTTATCCGGTTTAATCGCGCCGATGCACTCAAATCAGGGCTGCAGGATCCCGCATGCGATGGCCGGCGGAGAGAATCCGGCCGCCGACTGCGGCCGGATTCTTCAGCGCTCGGCATTCCCAGGCCTCAATCCAGGTCCGAGTAGGCTGCTGTTGTAAGAAAGTCCTGAAATTCCCCGCTCGCCAGGGCGAGGAGAAGTTCGGCTGCGCGAGGGAATCTGGTCTGTTCATACGCATCGCTGCCGATTCGGGTTCGGATCCGGCTGAGAATATCGTTCAGCAGTTGCCGGTTCAGCTCCGGGGTGATGATGCGTCCGTCTTCCAGGCGCGCTGCGTAACGAATCCATTGCCATAGCTGCGTGCGCGAGATTTCGGCCGTCGCCGCATCTTCCATCAGATTGAAGATCGGCACGCAGCCGTTTCCTCTCAGCCAGGATTCAAGGTATCTCAACGCTACCTCGATATTGCGCCGCAAACCGGACTCCGTGATCTTTCCGCTCGGCACTTCAAGCAGATTCTGCGCAGTAACCGGCGAAGAAGCCTCGGCGGGCGCTTTGATCTGGTTTTTCTGCGGCATGTACTGGTTGAAGACTTCGAGGGCGACGGGGACAAGCCCGGGATGCGCGACCCAGGTTCCGTCATGACCGGCCCGGACCTCGCGCAGCTTGTCTTCGCGCACGCGCTCGAGCGCTTCTTCGTTGGCCTTGTCGTCGTTGCGAATAGGAATCTGCGCCGCCATTCCGCCCATTGCATGAATGCCGCGCTTGTGACAGGTGTGAATCAGCAGGTCTACGTAAGAGCGCATGAACGGCTGGGTCATCGTGATTTCGGCGCGATCGGGAAGCACAAATCCGGGGTGATTCCGGAATTTCTTGATGAAGCTGAAGATGTAATCCCAGCGGCCGCAGTTCAATCCGGCCGAGTGCTCCCGAAGCTCGTACAGGATCTCATCCATCTCAAAGGCGGCGGGGATGGTTTCGATCAGAACCGTGGCGCGGACAACGCCGGCCGGCACTCCCAGGTACTGCTGCGCAAAAAGAAAGACGTCGTTCCACAGCTTCGCCTCCAGGCGGCTCTCGATCTTGGGGAGATAGAAGTAGGGAGCCGATCCGCGATCGAGCAGGATTTCGCAATTGTGAAAGAAGTACAGACCGAAATCGAAGAGCGATGCGGAAATGGGCCGCCCGTCAATGAAATGGTGCTTCTCAACCAGATGCCAGCCGCGCGGCCGGACGAAAAGCACGGCCGGATCTGCCTGCAATTCGTACCTTTTGCCTTCGGGCGACCGCCAGGAGATGGTGCGCAGGTTGGCGGCGATCAGATTACGCTGGCCATCGATGCAGTTCGCCCATGTGGGCGAGTTTGCGTCTTCGAAATCGGCCATGAACACGCGGGCTCCGGAGTTGAGCGCATTGATGGTCATTTTGCGCTCGGGCGGACCGGTGATCTCCACGCGCCGGTCCTCGAGCTCCGCGGGAATGCGCGCAACCTTCCAGCCCGCTTTGCGAATATGCTCGGTCTCCGGCAGAAAGGTAGGAAATTCGCCGCGGTCGAATGCGCGCTGGCGGCGCTCGCGCGCTTCCAGAAGCGCAATCCGCCTGGGTTCGAATCGCTCATGCAGCTCCCGGAGAAACCGGACCGCGTTTGCAGTAAGGATTTCGCGGCCGGATTCCGGCGTTTCGCTGACTTCAGGAACAGGAATAGCCGTAGTCATTGAAAAACCTCCGCTCTTGTTCGCCACTGTTGTTTCAGGCCGTTGCCCGTTGCGGGGCATCCGGCAGTTCATGGTCATAGGGGTCTTCGAATTGCTCCTCCTCCGTCGAGCCCTGCATGGCGCGGGTGGATATCCTGCCCGAAGAAACGACGGCGGCCACCTGGTCGAAGTACTCCGTTCCCACGAAGCGCTGATGTTTTACGGCTTCATAGCCCGCGTCGCCGGCGATTTCGAACTCGCGCTGCTGGAGCTTTGAGTAGGCCAGCATTCCGCCGCGCGCATATTCATGCGCAAGCTCGAACATCGACAGGTTCAGAGCATGGAAGCCGGCAAGAGTCACGAACTGAAACCTGTACCCCATGCCGGCGAGCCTGCGCTGAAAGCCGGCAATCTCTTTGGAGTCCAGTTTGGATTTCCAGTTGAAGGAAGGCGAGCAATTATAGGCCAGCAATTTGCCCGGATATCTGGCGTGAACCGCTTCGGCGAACTTCTCCGCCTCGTCCAGATCGGGCTCGGAGGTTTCGCACCAGAGCATGTCGGCGTATGGCGCATAGGCCAGAGCGCGGGCAATGGCGGCATCCAGGCCGCCGCGGATGGCGAAAAACCCTTCGACGGTCTTTTCGCCCGCGATGAAAGGACGATCCGCAGGATCGCAATCGCTGGTGATGAGCCTGGCCGAGCGCGCATCGGTGCGGGCAATGAGAATCGTGGGAACATTGAGGACGTCGGCAGCCAGCCGGGCCGCAATCAGCTTCTGGATTGCTTCGCGCGTGGGAACAAGCACCTTGCCCCCCATATGACCGCACTTCTTGGCCGATGAGAGCTGGTCTTCGAAGTGGACAGCGGCGGCTCCGGATTCAATCAGAGCCTTCGTCAGTTCGAATGCGTTGAGCACGCCGCCAAACCCGGCTTCGGCATCGGCCACGATCGGCAGCATCCAGTCCCGCGCGCCGCGGCGCTCCGAGTGCCAGATCTGGTCGGCGCGCATCAGCGCGTTGTTGATCGCTCGCGCCACTGCGGGAACGCTGTTGGCCGGATAAAGGCTTTGGTCCGGATACATCTGGCCGCTCAGGTTGTTGTCGGCCGCTACCTGCCAGCCGCTCAGGTAGACCGCCTTCAGCCCGGCCGCGGCCATCTGCACCGCCTGATTGCCGGTCAAGGCTCCTAAAGCCGCCACATAGCTTTCCGTATGAAGAAGGCGCCAGAGCTTTTCGGCGCCGGCGCGGGCGAGCGAATGCTCCACGAAGACCGTTCCCCGCAATCGGCTTACGTCTTCGCCGGAGTAAGGCCGCGCAATGCCCTCCCATCGACCCGCGCTCCATCCGTTGGTTGCGATCAGCACGATTGACCTCCTCGCATGCCGCAGTGCAGCATAGAAGCAGTTAAAACCTGGCCGGGCAATCCGGCAAGGGCGGGTCGCCCGATTCGGACGCTCGTCCGCGCCTCCCTGCCCGGTTCCGTCGCATCAGGCGGTTGTTGCGCCCGGACCGCAGCGGGCGGTCAATCCGCCGTCAGAGCAAAGCAAGGGGCGATCGCCCATGCCGCTCGATACGCAATTCGTTTACAGACTGGAAGCGGCGCTTCATCTTTACCGCATCCACGATGGAATCGCGTTGCTGGCCGGCGCCCAGGACGAACTTGGCGGACTGCATTCCGGCACTCCCGAAGCCGGCCGCATCCTGCTGCTCTATGCGCAGTGGATCGATGCCGGCTTCGGCGACTATCGGCTCCTTCTTCCTTTACTCGAGAGGTTTCCTGCCGAATGCCGGAAAAGCCTGCCCTTCTCCGACTATGTGCGCGTGCGCATGGCGGGCGCATTTGCCGACTTCGCGCGGGGCGAGCTCGATGCAGCGATCGAAACTCTCGGCGCGATCCTCAGGATCGGCGGCGATCTGTCCGATCCGGGGCTTGAGGCGCTCGCCCATTTCTGGAAAGGGCGCGCGCACCGCAAGAACGGCGAGTATGAGGCGGCGCTGCAAGACATCGTTCGCGCTCATGAACTGGCACGCGACAAAGACCGGTTCTTCGCGGCGCTGATTGAAATCCAGCACAGCTGGCTGCTTTTCCAGAAAGGCGAGACCAGGGACGCCGAACGGCTGCTGAACCGCGCCGAATCCGTGCTGAAAGCCACAGATCATTACGTCGCGCTTGCGAATATCGAATCGGCGCGCGGCCGCATTGTTCGCAGGTCGGGCCAATATGCCGAGGCGCTCCGGCATTTCGCCAAAGCAGTCGAGATCTATGCCCGGCGCGATCCGAATCATGCAAACCTTGCCCGGACCCTCGTGAACTCCGCCTACGTCCGGCGTCTGCTGGCGCTGCAAATGCACCGGCAGATCGACGCCGAAGCGCGCTCCGGGCGCAGCCGCGCGCGATCGGCCGGGCGCTCTGCTGCAGCGCAGCAAACGGCCTTTCTGCGCTATCAGGAAATCTGCCGGGAGGCGGTGCAGGAACTCGCCCAGGCTCGCCGGATCTACGCGCTTCACGCAAAGTCCGACGGCATTGGAAAAGTGTCGCTGAGCCTCGGCTACCTGCATCTCGACCGCGGCGAGATGGAGAGCGCAGAGCGGGAAGCCGGCGAGGCCTATCGCATCGGAACCGAGCAGAAGGACCGCATCCTGATGGCCCGGGCCCGGATTCTGCAATGCGCCATTGAAAACGCCCACGTCGAGGAACAGACCGGAGACGCCGCCGATATCGGCTCGCACGCCAACCGCGCCAGGCAGTTTGGCGAAGAGGCGCTGATGCTGGCGCACGGAACGCAAAACCGCAGATTGCTGGCGGGCGCATGCATCGCCCGGGGAACAACCGCGGCCAACGATTTCTTTCAGGATTGGGAAACTGCGCGCGCCTTTGCAGCCGAGGCAACCGGCCTCATCGGGCCCGGCGACCGCGATCAGGCGGTCGAGGATCTTGCCGCGCTGAAATCGCGCATTGTCCGCGCGTCGGGTATCGACGACGTATTGCGCAGCTGGTCGGAGGGCTTTGTCGGAAGCAAAACATTTCAACAGGTCGTCGAGGAGTTCGCCGAAATTGTGATTCCCAGGGTCTGGATTCGTCAGGACCGTAAGATCTCCCGCGTCGCCGCCAGCTTATCCATCTCGCCCAAAAAGGTCCGGCGCATTCTGCGCAACGCCGGCTACATCGGCTCCCGCGAACATCTCGCCGGGGAGGACGGAAGCCACAGCGAAGCGCACAGCGAGTGATTAACTGGATATCAAACGAGGCGCGCCTGATGACCGGATGATTAACTAGTAAAAATTCCAGTTGACGCTCAGCCCGCACTGGGCCATATTGTTCCTATCCGTAACGCGGGCTGGCTTTCTCCTGAAGCTTCCACATCGGACCAATGCAGCCGGCCAGGCGCGGATAACATGTGTTCGACGGCAGGTCGCATGAACACCGCCTGCATATCATGGCAGGCGCAGCGCAGGATGCGGATGCGGCCGGCCTTCCCCACGGCAGTTGTCAGCAATATTCTCCGGTAAGCGCCTCCCGCTGTAATGCGAGTATCCCCAGTTGCGCGATCGCCTCGATAGTAGGGGTGTGCGCCTGTTCGTTCCTGACTACAAATGGGCGCAGTTAAAGGCGAAAAGCGCGCGTGTCTCTTTGGGCAGGTTTTGCAAAGCGGCAGGCGCAGGAGGAGATTCCGATGATGCCAGGCGCAGATGTCGTCGTCCTCAGTGCCGTGCGAACAGCGATTGGAAAGTTCGGCGGCTCGCTGAAGGACATTCCTCCGTCGGAGCTCGCGGGACAAACCGTGTGTCAATCGATTCGGCGTTCCGGTCTGCAGCCCCGGCGAATCGGCCATGTGGTTTTTGGCAACGTGATTCCCACCGACGCGAAGGACATATACCTTGCCAGAGTCGCGGCGCTTCGCGGCGGCGTGCCGGTGGAAGCGCCTGCTCTGACGCTGAACCGGGTTTGCGGCAGCGGTTTGCAGGCAATCATCGCCGCGGCCGAAGCGATCGGCCATGGCGACTGCGATGCAGCCATCGGCGGCGGCGCAGAATGCATGAGCCGCGCTCCGTACTGGCTGCCTGCCATGCGCTGGGGCGCACGCCTGAACGACAGCAGGGCAGTCGATGTTCTGGTGGCCGCTCTTACCGATCCGTTCGACGAAGTTCACATGGGCATGACTGCCGAGAACATCGCCGCCAGGTGGAGCATCTCGCGCGAGGAGCAGGACAACCTGGCCGTTGAGAGTCATCGCAGGGCCATTGCCGCGATCGAGGAGGGAAGATTCAGAGATCAGATCGTTCCCATTCAGATCGAGGACGGCAAGAGGGGAAGCCAGCACTTTATGGTCGACGAATCGCCTCGCGCCGATTCGAGCCTGACGGCGCTGGCAAAGCTGAAGCCTGCTTTCGCGGCCTCCGGTACAGTGACCGCAGGAAACGCCTCCAGCATCAACGACGGCGCCGCGGCAGTCGTGCTGATGGATCGCCAAGCCGCCGAGGCCGAAGGCCTGAAGCCGATGGCAAGGCTGGTGAACTTCGCCGTCGCCGGCGTTGAGCCGGCATGGATGGGCATTGGCCCGGTGCCCGCGGTGCGCAGGGCGCTGCAGCGGGCCGGGCTTAAGCTCGAACAAATGGACGTAATCGAGCTGAACGAGGCCTTTGCCTCACAGGCCCTGGCTGTTCAGCGCGAATTGGGCCTGCCGCCGGAGAAAACAAATCCCAACGGCAGCGGCATTTCGCTCGGACATCCTCTGGGAGCAACGGGCGCCATTCTCACGGTCAAGGCGCTGCATGAGCTGCGCCGCATTGCCGGCCGGTACGCGCTCGTGACCATGTGCATCGGCGGCGGCCAGGGGATAGCCGCAATCTTCGAATCGATGAATTGAGCGGGAGGAACGGCGCTTCCGCTGAAACCGCAGGAACTTGGCGATAGGATTTTTTCCTTTGGCCGGCAAGAGCAGTCTCTTCGCGCAGGCCGGTCCGAGTGCGCCACGCGCAGCAGGCCGGAAACGCCGCGGAAAGTTGCGCGATCCGGGCAATTCATGACATCTGCAAACTCGAAGAACACGGATTGAACCCATCGACAATCTTCAATATGAGAGCGAGGTTCCACTCACATGCTGGAAACATCTCCCCCTGTCAGGCAGCGAGCCCATGATTTAGTCGAACGGCTGACTCCCGTTCAGCTCTCCGCGCTGGTCGATCTGCTGGGAATCGTCGCGGCCGGCGCCAGAAACCCAAACCTGATTGCAGCCCCCTTCAGCGACGAGCCGCTCGGCGACCTGGAGCAGCATGACGGCGGCTTTCGATTGCTGGATTCCGACTTCTGGCCGGCGGCGGGGCGGCCATAACGAAGCTGAGGCCGCGAAGATCCGCCGGCCTTCACCGCGCGGATCGACTGCGCGCAGATTGGAAACAGGATGCGCGGCATATCTCCCGAACGCCCGCCGCGGGCAACGGCAGCCATTCTTGCGGTGAACGCGTTGTGCGAGTGTGCCGAAAATTTTTCCGGAAGGCAAAACCGAATGCAAAAGGGAGGAACTTTATGGGCATTGCCGCTTTTCCTGAGACCGGACTTTCCCTATCCCGGCCGCTGGCGGACAAAGTGGTTCTGGTGACCGGCGGCGCGCGGGGCATCGGCCGCGCCATCTGCCGCGAGCTCTCCGAACGCGGAGCCAGGGTGGCCGTCAACTATTGCCAGAGCGTTACAGCCGCCGAGGACCTGCACGAGGAGCTCTCCGACCGCGGCCTGGCGTGCGAGGTCTTTCAGGGCGATGTCTCCGATCGCCATCAGGCTCGCAAGCTGATCCACGACGTTCTCGATTGCTTTCACCAGATCGACATCCTGGTGAACAACGCCGGCATCACGCGCGACCGCACGATCCGCAAGATGACCGATGAGGAGTGGCTCGCCGTGATCGAGACCAACCTGAACAGCGCGTTCTATTGCATCAGCGCCGCAGTGCCGTCGATGATCGAGCGCAATTACGGCCGGATCATCAATATCGCTTCGTTCTGCGGCCAGGCGGGCAACTTCGGCCAGGCGAATTACTCGGCCAGCAAGGGAGCCATTATCGCCATGACCAAGGCGCTGGCTCTGGAACTGGCAAAGTACAACATTACTGTCAACGCCATCGCTCCCGGCTTTACCAACACCGATATGCTGGCGGCCATTCCCGCAGAGACCCTGGGGCAGCTGAAGGCCCGCATTCCGCTGCGCCGTTTCGGCGAGCCGGAAGAAATCGCCAGGGCCGCCGCTTTTCTGATTTGCGACGGCAGCTATATTACCGGCCAGCAGATCAACGTGAATGGCGGCATTTACATGTAGCCGTGCTCCTGCTGCGTGCGCAAGAGGAGCGAAGCACCCGCCTTAGAGCGAGCGGCCGGCGAGCCATGCGGCGATGTGCGGCCAGGTGGTGCGATGCGCGCTGCTGCCGGCCATGATGCCGATGTGGCCGCCGGGAATGCGGTAGACCTCCTTGTCTTTGCTGGATACCTTGTC
>DATGLJ010000151.1:0-2590 GCA_035294185.1 Occallatibacter sp.
ACCCCGATGGGCACCTGGCGGTAGTTGGAGGAGTCAGTGGCATAGAGCGCCCGCGCCGCTGCGTCGAAGCGCACCCCGCCGCGCACGGTGGCTCGCAGGCGCGCTTCCAGTTCGCGCGCCGCCTCAAACTCTGGTGCGGAAGGCCTTGGCTGCAGGATGGGAAAGGGATGGTTCATCGGCTCCTTATTGCCGTGCCGTGGCTATGGGCGGCCGCGCCGGGATGCTCAGAGCGCCGCGCCGTTTCCGGGCCATTCGTAAACCACCACGCCCATATCATTGAGCACCTTGAGCGTTGCCTCCTCGTTGCGGCGCACCTGCACGCGCTGCTGGCGAGTGGCCGACGGATCATCTTCCACTGCGATGACGCGGCCGTAGGGCCAGCTCTCCTCGGGCAAGGCCGCCAGGGCCTCGGGCAGGTCGGCGAGCTGCAACTGCGCGGTGTGCCATTTGGGAGCGCGGGGGTGCGGCATCGGTCCCGGCGGGCCGGGCATCCCGGCCACCGAGACCCGCAGGGTCACCGTGTGCGTGCGGATGATGAGGAACGGATTGCTCCAGCTCTTGAGCTTGTGAATCCGCATGTAGCGGCTCTTGGCCGGCGGTGGAATCTGGTCGAGATCCTGACTGTAGGCGGTCTCGGCCTGCTGCTCGGCTCGTCTTTGCTGCCGTGCGGCCTGCACGGCGGCCGCGGCCTGCGGATTGGCGGGTTTGGCCGGAGAGCAGGCGGTCAGGCAGAGTGCAAACGCAGCTAGACCCCATGCGCACAGGGTCCCGGTGAGTGATTGACTCCGCATCCGTAGCTCAGACACAACAGCAGGATAGCAGGAGGCGGTCCGCGCGATCAGAGAGTGGCAGTAACCTTTGAAGCTACCGCCCACCGCTATCTGCCGGACCAGACCGGGGCGCGCTTTGCGAGGAAGGCCGTGGTGCCCTCGGCCTTGTCGGCCGTGGCGCAACAGAGGCCGAAGAGCGAGGCTTCGAGCGCCAGCGCACGATCCAGCGGCAGACCGGCTCCGTCGTGCACAGCCGCGAGGCAATGCCGGATGGCGACCGGGGCCATGGCGGCAATGCTGGCGGCGATCTGGCGGGCGCGCGGCATCAGCTCCGCGGCGGGAACGACCTCCTCGACCAGCCCCAGCCGCAAGGCTTCGGCGGCGGAGATCATTTCGCCGGTCAGCAGCAGCTTCAGGGCCGGACCCGGGCCGATGAGACGGGGCAGCCGCTGCGAGCCTCCATAGCCCGGGATGAGGCCGAGCCTGACTTCGGGCTGGCCGAAGCGCGCCGCTTCACTGGCGATACGGAAGCTGCAGGCCATGGCCAGCTCGCAGCCTCCGCCGAGCGCGAAGCCATTGACGCAGGCAATGACAGGCTTACCGAGCCGCTCCATCCTGTTCATGACGCGCTGGCCGCGTGCCGCGAGTTCAAAGCCTTCCTGGGCGCTGACCTGGGCCAGCTCCTGAATGTCAGCTCCGGCGGCGAAGGCCTTCTCCCCGGCTCCGGTGAGCAGCACCACGCGCACGGCGTCGTCGGAGCGCAGGGCGTCGAGCGCGGCGTCCAGCTCGCGGAAGAGCTGATCGTTGAGCGCGTTGAGCACCCGGGGCCGGTTGAGCGTGAGGGTGGCGATGGAGTCCTGTACTTCAAGCAGCAGCGTTTCGTAGGCCATGCGGCAATTCTCCTGAACGGGAGAGTGTAGCAAATGGGGGCGGTAAAGCGGCCAGGGATGAAGCGGTCAGCCGTCAGCGGGACAGTGAGGTGAGAGGTCTGGCGTATCCCCAGGTCCGAACAGACAGACCTGGGGCACCCAACGCCGGCAACCGTTGCTCGACAACTGACAACTGATAGCGGGCGCTACTTCTTTTTGGAGGCTTCGTAGCGCTGGCGTGAGATGGCGTCGAGCACGCCGTTCAGGAAGTTGACCGATTCCGGAGCGGAGTAGCGGCGGGCGATTTCCAGCGCCTCATTGATGATGATGGGCGCTGGCGTGCCGGGAAAGCCCAGCAGCTCGGCCACGGCCATGCGCAGCACGTTGCGGTCCACGGCGGCCATGCGGCTGAGCTTCCAGTTGGCCGAGTGCTGCTCGATGAGCGTGTTGATCTCCTCTTCGCGGTTCATGGCGACGCGGAAGAGATCCTCGGCAAAGCCGCGGGTGTCGGGCTCGACCTCTTCGCGCGCGTTCCAGAAGGTTTTACGCACGTCGTCGGGGGTCTGCCTGCCGAGGTCGGCCTGGAAGAGCATCTGCATGGCGAGTTCGCGGGCTTTTCGGCGTTTGCCGGTGGTGCTCATGCGTGCTTCTCCGCGATCTTGCGGTGGATCGAGACCATTTCGATGGCGGCTGCCGCTGCTTCAAAGCCCTTGTTGCCGGCTTTGAGTCCGGCGCGATCGAGGGCCTGTTCGAGCGTTTCGCAGGTAAGCACGCCAAAGGCGTGAGGAATGCCGGTCTCCTGCTGCGACTGGCCGATGCCGCGCGAAACCTCGTTGTAAATGGCCTCGTAGTGCGCCGTTTCGCCGCGCAGCAGCACGCCGAGCGTCACAATGGCGTCGAACCTGCCGCTTGCGGCGAGTTTGCGGGCGGCGGAGGGAATCTCCCACGCGC
>DATGLJ010000152.1:0-21022 GCA_035294185.1 Occallatibacter sp.
TCGAAACGCGCACCACAGCGGCCAGAAGCCAGGAGAGCACAAGCGGCGGAATGTGCGCACCCATGGCGAGCTGAACGGTGGCCTGCGCTGCGCCCGAGTCGCGCAAAACGCCGCTCAGGCCGCCGGCCGCCGAAAGGATGACGAGCACGCCGGCGATAGGGGCAAACGAGTCGGCCACGAGCTTGCGCAAACCGGCGGAGCCGCGCCAGTCAGGGTTTTGCACATAGGGTCCAAGCAGGGCCAGCGCCGCCAGGGCCGAGAGCAGCATGGAGACGTCCGGGTAGCCGGCCAGGTGCAGGAGCTGGCTGGACAGGCTTGCCGGCGCAGCAATACTGTCGGCCCAGCTTCCGGCGCAGATGAGCACTACCGGCAGCAGGATGGCGACAAGCGCCCGCCACGCGGCCGGGGCCGGTCCAGTCTCGCTTTCCGCCCCGTTTGTCGAGCCGCTGTTTTCGGCCGCGACGGCCGCGCCCAAGGCAGGCGCGGCGCGGCCATCGAGAAGAAGAAACCGCTCGCGGTCCTTTTCCCGGTAGTGCGTGAGCACGGCGCTCAGCACCGGTCCGGCGAGGATGCCTGCGGGGATGCCTGCGGCCAGACCCCAGAGGATGGTCCGGCCTACGTCGGCGTGGTAGACGGTAGCGGCGAGCATCGCAGCAGGGTGCGGCGGCACGAGGCCGTGCATGATGGAGAGGCCGGCCATGACGGGAATGCCGAGCAGAATGGGCGGACGGCCGGTGCGCCGCGCCGCTTCGACTACGAGCGGCATGAGCAGCACCAGGCCAACCTCAAAGAAAACCGCCAGGCCCACGAGCAATCCCAGCGCGAGCAGCAGCCAGGGCAGCAGGGCGGGGCTCGAACGGGCCACCAGCGCGCTGCCGGAGGCGCTGGCCGCGAGCAGCTGGCCGAGGATCGCACCCATGGCGAGGATGATGGCGATGTGGCCCATCATGAGGCCGACGCCGCCGGTGAAGGAGATTGGAACCTGGCTGAGCGGCATGCCCGCGGCCGCGCCCAGGGCCAGCGCCGTTACAGCAAGGCCGAGCGCCGCATGCCAGCGCAGGCGCGCCACCAGCAGAAGCAGCAGAAGCACTGCGCCGGCTACGCAGGCCAACAGATACCAGGGATGAGCGGATGCGGCAGGGTGCACGGGGCGATTATTCCATACGGCGCGCGGCGCATCGCACGCAGAGCCGCGCGAGGCACCGGGCGCGGATTCTCCGCATCCTGCAGATGCGGCAGGCCTGAAGCCGAGTGCGCGTCTCGCGCCGGAGTCGATTCGAACGGAGCAGTCATCTTATTTGTAGCGGTTCTGTAGCGGCGCCGGAGCGTAAATTTCGGCGGAAGCTTCCACAGCCTGCGGGTTCGCGCGTGCGGGCTGAGCCGGTTTCGCCCGCTAGAATCGATACGGGACACCATGACAGACAAACGCGAAACCGTCCGCGACACAGTAATCCTGGGCTCCGGCTGCGCCGGGCTTACGGCAGCCATTTACACCGCGCGCGCCGGGCTCAGGCCGCTGGTGCTCGAAGGCCACGAGCCCGGAGGCCAGCTCTCCATCACCACGCTGGTCGAGAACTTTCCCGGCTGGCCGGAAGGCATCCAGGGGCCGGAGCTGATCGACAACATGAAGAAGCAGGCGCAGCGCTTCGGCGCGCGCTTCGAGCTGGCGCACCTGAACAAGGCCGATCTTGGCCAGCATCCGATCCGGCTCGATACCTCTGTGGGCGAGCTGACGACGCGCACGCTCATCATTGCCTCGGGCGCGAGCGCCCGTTGGCTGGGACTGGCGAGCGAGCAGGCGCTGATCGGACACGGCGTTTCGAGCTGCGCCACCTGCGACGGATTTTTCTTCCGCGGCAAGGAGATTGCGGTGGTGGGCGGCGGCGATTCGGCGATGGAAGAGGCGCTGTTTCTCACCCGCTTTGCTTCAAAGGTTACGCTGCTGCACCGCAGCGAGCGTTTCCGCGCCTCCAAGATCATGCTGGAGCGGGTGATGGCGCACCCGACCATCGAACTGCGCACCAATACCGTGGTCGAAGAAGTGCTGGGCGTGCATGAAAAGGAGGTCCGCGGGCTGCGGCTGCGCGATGTGGTGACGGGCGTGCAGAGCGAACTGCCGGTGCAGGGTCTGTTTCTCGGCATCGGCCACGAGCCGAATGCGAAGATGTTCCGCGGGCAGATGGATCTCGACCAGGATGGCTACGTGAAGACCGTTAACCAGGTCTTTACGACGCACCAGGGCAGGGTGATTCCCGGCGTCTACGCCTGCGGCGACGTGCAGGACCGGCGCTACCGGCAGGCCATTACGGCTGCGGGCTCGGGCTGCATGGCGGCGCTCGAAGCGGAGAAGTTTCTGGAAGAGCACGGGCGGTGATGCGGTTTCAGCTGTGAAAAATCGATGAGTGCGCTCGGCGAAAATCTCGAACGGCTCGAAGAGCGCATCGCCGCGGCCTGCCGCGCAGCCGGCCGAGCGCGCGGCGAAGTGGAGCTGATGGCCGTTTCAAAAACCTTCTCCGCTGAGGCGATCATCGAAGCGGTTTCGCGCGGTCTTACGCTCTTCGGCGAAAACCGCGTGCAGGAGTGGGCTTCGAAGGCCGCGGCCCTCGGTCCAAACCGCAAAGGCGCGCAGCGCTGCCATCTCATCGGGCATCTGCAATCGAACAAAGCGGCGCGCGCGGCTGAGCTCTTCGACGGCGTCGATTCGCTCGATTCACTGCGGCTGGCCGAGAGATTGAACGATGCGGCAGGCAGATGCGGCAAGCGTCTGCCGGTGCTGCTCGAAATCAAGCTGAGCCCGGAGGAGACCAAGTCCGGGCTCGATCCGGAATCGGCGCAGATGGCGCAGCTTCTCGAACGTTTGCCGGATCTTGCGAGTCTGCAGGTGCGCGGGCTGATGACGATTGCTCCATGGGGAGCGCCGGAGCATGAAACCCGCGCCTGTTTCCGTGCGCTGCGCAGCTGGCGCGACCGCTGGGCCGCGGCGCATCCGCGGCTCGACCTGAGCGTGCTGTCGATGGGCATGAGCGGCGACTTTCCGCTGGCCATCGCCGAGGGCGCAACGCGCATCCGCGTGGGTACGGCGCTCTTTGGCAAGCGGCCGGGCGCAGCCCAGCACGCCGCCGTGGAAGCCAAAGCGCCGAAGACGGATGCGCCGGACTCCGCCTGATGCGCAAGCCGGCGGCCGGGTTCCGCGACTTACGGAACCTCGGCTGTGGAAAGCTGTTCTTTCACGATTTCGATCGCGCGCTCAAGACGCACTCCCCGCGAACCCTTGACCAGCACCACATCCCCGGCGCGCAGATTGGCGGCAAGCCATTGTCCGGCAGCTTCGGCATCCTTGAGGAAAACGGCCGTCGCGCCGCCGGCGCAGGCTGCCGAGGCCAGGCGTTCGGCGTGGCCGCGCACGCCGGCAACGATGTCGATGCCGGCTTCGGCCGCAGCGCTGCCGCAGGCAGCGTGCAAAGCCGGCGCGTGCTCGCCCAGTTCCAGCATCTCGCCCGCCACCAGAATGCGCCGTCCCGCCGCCGGCCGGGCGGCAAGCGTGCGAATCATCGATTGCAGGGCTTCGGGATTGGAGTTGTAGCTGTCGTTGAGAATCGTGGCCCCGGCCAGCTCGATAATCTGCCCGCGCTTGTCGCCGGCCGTCAACCGATCAAGAGCCTTCGCCGCGGCATCGATCTCTACGCCCGCCTCGCGGGCCACGGCCAGGGCGGCCATGGCGTTCAGCGCGTTGTGCGCGCCCAGCAGTTGCAGCGTCAGACTCGATTCGAACTCGCCGGCGCGGAAGCGGATATGAATTCCCGCGGCGTCTTCGCGCACGTCGAGGATGCGCGGATCGCTGCTCGGCGTCTTGCCGAAGTACACGACGCGGCCGGGAAAATCGCGCCCGAACTGCGAAACGTAGGGATCGTCGCCATTCAAAAACGCCACGCCGGCTGCGGGCAGCGCTTCGACAAGCTCGAATTTTGCGCGCGCCACGCCTGCCTGCCCATCGGGGAAATTCTCTACATGCGCATTGCCTACGTTGGTCACCACGCCCCAGTCCGGCGATGCGATGCGCGCCAGCGCGGCGATCTCGCCGGCGTGGTTCATGCCCATTTCGATCACTGCGTACTCGTGCTCGGGCTCAAGACGCAGCAACTGTAATGGGAGGCCGAAGGCGTTGTTCAGATTTCCGTGGGACTTGAGGACAGCGAACTTCGCGCCGAGGGCTGCGGCGACGGCTTCCTTGGTGGTTGTCTTGCCAGCCGAGCCGGTGATGCCAATCACGCAGCGGCCCCACTGGCGGCGGACGTGCGCGGCGAGCGTATGCAGGGCAAGCAGCGGGTCGTCGCAGATCAGAAGCGGCGCAGACAGCGCGGCATCCGGCAGAGCCGCAACGCGCATCCGCGAAACGACTGCCCCCACGGCTCCTCGTTCCAGAGCGGCGGCAACGAAGTCGTGTCCATCCAGCCTCTCGCCCTTTACCGCAAAGAACAGCTCGCCGGGCCGCGCAGTGCGCGAGTCGATGGAGTAGCCCTGCGCCACAAGCGCCCCCGCATTGGGCACGCTTGCCGGCGCTTCCAGCACTGCTCCCGCACCGATTGCGGCTTCTGCCAGCGTCAGCTTCATTGTTCCTCACAATACGGCGATTGCGCCCGCCGAGGCAATTGGAATTCCCAGGGCGTCAGATCACGCAAGTTACCTTACACGCCATACCCCAGTTCGCCCAGAGCGCTGCGCGCCACCTCGCAGTCGTCGAAAGGGATCGTGCGGTCGGCCAGAATCTGCTCCTTTTCGTGTCCCTTGCCGGCGAGCAAGACCACATCGCCGGGTTCGGCGCTGCCGAGCGCCAGCCGGATGGCCTTCGCACGGTCCGGCTCGACAACGTATTGGATGCCGGTTGCGCGCAGGGCAGGCTCGATCTCGGCAAGGATGGCCAGCGGGTCTTCAGAGCGGGGATTGTCGCTGGTTGCCACCACCAGATCGCTGCCTTCTCCGGCAGCATGAGCCATTTTCGGCCTTTTGGTGCGGTCGCGGTCGCCCCCGCATCCGAAAACCGTGATGACGCGGCCCGATGAATTTCCGGCGATGTCCCGCCCCAGTCGGATCAGGTTGCGCAGCGCATCGTCGGTATGCGCGTAATCCACGATCACGGAGAATGGCTGGCCGGCATCCACCGGCTGAAAGCGGCCGGGCACAGGAGCAAGCTTCGGCACGGACTCGACCAGCAGATCGAAGTCAACCCCGCGGGCATGCGCGGCGGCGAAGGCGGCGAGCAGGTTGAGGATATTGACTTCGCCGGCCAGGCGGGAGGTGAGGTGCGCCGAACCAACCGGAGTTTCGAGTTCGATCTCCGCGCCGCCCGGCGTGAGCCGGCGCCGGGCAGCGCGCCAGTCGCCCTTACCGATGCCATAGGTGCGGATCTCGGCGCCGGCCGCGCGCGCGGCGGCCGCAAGCTCTTCGGCGCGCGGGTCCTGTGAATTAATGACGGCCGCGCGCGGAGCCGGATAGACGGAGCCGTCGAAGAGCAGGCGCTTGGCGGCGAAGTACCGGTCCATGGTCTGGTGGTAGTCGAGATGGTCGCGCGTGAGATTGGTGAAGACGGCGACATCGAAGCCGACCTGGGCCACGCGGCCCTGGTCCAGAGCATGGCTCGAGACTTCGGCGACGAGCTCCGTCGCGCCGCGGCCGGCCCCCTCGGCCATCAGCTCGAACAGGTCGCGCGACTCGGGAGTTGTGTGCAGCGAAGGCCGCACTTCGCCGGCGACGTGGTATTCGATCGTTCCGATGAGCACCGTTTTGCGCTTCGCAGCGTTCAGCAATGCTTCGGTGAGAAAGGCGGTCGTGGTTTTTCCGTTGGTTCCGGTAATGCCGGTGGCCCTGAGACGCCGCTCGGGGTGGCCGTAAAATGCAGCCGAAGCCTGCGCAAGCGCGCGGCGGCCGTGCTCGACTTCGAGCACGGGCAGGCCGGGCTCGTAGACAGTGAGGCGATCGAACGTCTGCGCCGAATCGGTGACAATGCCAAGAGCGCCGGCGGCAATTGCCTTCTGCACAAAGCGGTTGCCGTCGGTCGCGCCGCCTTTCATGGCGACAAAGACCGCGCCGGGCCGGACGCGCCGTGAGTCGTACTCGATGCCGGCGATCTGCGCCTGCGATGCGCCTGCTGCGCCCACGTGCGCCACTTCGGCGATGAGTTCGTTCCAGTTCATCCCTTGGCTGATTGTAGTTTGTGGGCGCGAAGTTTCAGCGCGCGCAGTGGACGACGATTTTTGTTCCCGGGGGAACCATTGCCCCGGCGGCAGGAAACTGCTGGCGCGCAATGCCGTTGCCGCTGATCTCTACGTTGAGGCCGTCGATCGCCGCCTGCTCGATGACCTTGCGCACGGGCAGCCCGGCCAGCGAGGGGACAGGCACCAGCCTGGTCTGCAGCACTATGGATCTGGGCGGAGGCGCAGAGGCTGGAGAGGCGTTTGGCGCTGCTGCCGGCGCAGGCGCGGCACGGCCCTGCTCGTTGCTTTGGCCTGCGGGCGCGGCTGGACTCGATGCCGGCTGCGGAGACTGGGCCGCGGCCTGGAGCGCCGGCCTGCTCAAGGGGTCATCCTGCGGCAGGTCGTTGGCGGCGTCGTAGAGCGCCTGGAGGTCCTGCGGCTGCTCGTTGGAATCGTCCTCGGTAACCGGCGCCTGCTTTTCGTTTTTCGCCGTCGTGCCGGCCGGGCGCAGCGGGATGTCATGCGGAACGCCGAGATATTCGAGCACCTGTTGCGCGACTTCTGCAAAAACCGGCGCGGCGACTTCGGCCCCGTAGTATTGCCCCTTGGGCGAATCGATGATCACGGCTACGGCGATCGCCGGATTGTTCACCGGTGCAAAGCCGGCAAACGAGCCGATGTGCAGGTTCTTGTTATACAGGTGGGTCACAGGATCGATCTTTTGCGCCGTTCCCGTTTTGCCCGCCGACGAGTAGCCGTTTAACTGCGCATTTTTCCCGGTGCCATCCAGCACGATGTTCTCCATCATCGCGCGCATCTGGGCGGCGGCGAGCGTGGAGATAACGCGGTGCGCGCCGGCCGGCAGTGGATCGGGCAGGTCTTCGTTCGCCCGGAAGGGCTCGGCCTGAGCCGGCTGAGGCGAAGCCGGGCTCTGGCCGGGGTTCGCGGACGGTTCAGAGCCCGGCATGAGAATGTGCGGCGGCAGATAGACGCCGCCGTTGGCGATGGTGGAAACCATGGTCACCAGCTGCACGGGAGTGACCGCCTCTTCCTGACCGATGGCGACATAGCCGATCGACGCCGGCTGCCAGTATTTGACGGGGCGCAGCAGCCCGCGCGTTTCGCCGGGCAGTTCGATGCCGGTGCGCTGGCCGAAGCCGAAGTCGCGAATGTATTTGTAGAGAAGATCGGGCCCCAGCATGAGCGCCACTCGGATGACGCCGACGTCGCTCGAGCGCGCCAGCGCCGTGGCAACCGGCACGATGCCCATGCCGCGATCGCTCTGATCGTCGTGAATCACGCGGCCGAAGAGATTGATCTGTCCGCCCCGGCAGTCGACCATCGTGTCGGGCGTGATCTTGTGCTGATCGAGCGCGGCCGCGTAGGTGACCAGCTTGAACGTCGAGCCGGGCTCGTATACATCGCTCACGGCGCGGTCGATGAGCAGATCGGGCGAGGTGTGGCGGGCGTCGTTGGGGTTGAAGGTGGGGCGAATGGCGAGGGCGAGAATCTGGCCGGTGTGAACGTCCTGGATCACCACGGTGCCATGCTCGGCGCGCGTCCGCGCCATGGCGCGATCGAGCGCCTGCTCGGCCATGAACTGGATGTTTTCGTCGATGGTGAGCTGCAAATTGCGGCCGGGCTCGGGCTCGCGCTCGGTCGAGCCCAGCACCTTGCGCCGCGCATCCATGGCCGCGTACATGCGGCCCGGCGCGCCGTGCAGTTGCGAGTTGAATTTCTCTTCCAGACCGCCGAGGCCGTTGTCGTCGATGCCGACGTAGCCGAGCACCTGCGCGGCGATCTCGTTGTCCGGGTAGTAGCGCTTGAACTCCTTCTGGAAATAGATGCCCTGCATGTTCAGGGCGCGCACGCGCGCGGCAACATCGGGCGCAACTCGGCGCGCAATCCAGGCGAACCTGTCGCCATTGGCCAGCCGGGCGGCGATGGCGGCCTCCGAGGTCTGCTTATCCTCAGGATCGGTGTGAACGATGGCGGCGAGCGTCGGCGCGGCAGCCTGCTTGTCGTGGATCTCCGAAGGATCGGCGTAAATGGAGTCGGCCAGCACCGTCATGGCCAGCTCATGCAGGTTGCGGTCGTAGAGGATGCCGCGCCGCGGCGCGACTTCGAAGGTCCGCTGCTGCTGCTTTTCCGCGCGCTCGACGTATTCCTTGTGCTGCACGATCTGCAGCCAGAACAGCCGGCCGGCGATGGCGCAGGTCCACAGCGCAAAGAGCAGGCAGATGATCCAGAAGCGGCCGCGCCTGAGCGGAACGACGCGCGGCGCCGAAGCGCGGCGGGGAACAGGACGCAGGGCGGTGGCCATCGGTGCGAAGCTCCTAGCTGCCGGCTTTCCGCTGCGAGCGGCTCGGATCGGCCTGAGTGCAAATGCGGAACCCGGCCGCCGAAATATCTGTGCCAATCCTGCGCATGACCTGGAAGCCGGAAGCCGCTTTCCTCACTCAGCCGGCGAGTCCGAGGCCGGCGGCGTCATCTGCGCCAGCACAGGGCCGTTCGCGTCGGGCCGGGCGCTGGGATGCACCACCTGTCCGGGCTGCGGAGCGCTCAGTCCCAGCTGGCGCGCCATCTGGTCGATGCGCGCCGGCTGCGTAAGCTCGGCCTGGCTGAGGCGCAACTGACGGTTCTGTTCGCGCAACTGCTCCAGCACAGCCTTTTCGCTCTCCACGCGGTAGCTGCTCTCGATGGCGTAGAAGTGCTGCAGGCCGTACACCATGATGAGCGAGAAGAGAACGGCGACAGCAGCCGAGAAGACGCGCATCTGCCGCGCGCGCACCGGGTCGGAAGCCTTCACGAGCCGGGAATTGTCGAACTGCTTATGAAAGTGGAACTCCGGCGTGCGAACGCGCCGGCGGCGCAGCGGCTGCTCGGCCATCAGCTCGGCATTGCGCTCGGCGATCCGCGCGCTCAATCCGCGGCCTGAGTCCAGATAGGTTGTTGCAAATGCCGCCATGTGCTCTCCTTCGTCGGGCCGGAAACAAGCGGCCGGCGAACAGCAAATCCGCTGCGATCATCTGCTGAGCGAATTCGCGCCTTGTTCCCTGTCCCCTGTTCCCTGCCCTTGCCTTTCCGCCGCTCTCAACTTTGCGCTGCGCGAGCGCGGATTACGTTCGATCTCTTCTTCGCCGGCCGTAACCGGCTTCTTCGTCAAAACTGTCCAGATGCCCTGCTTTGCTCCGTTGCGCAAACTGTCTTTCGCAATGCGATCTTCCAAAGAGTGAAAACTGATGACGACCAGCCGTCCGGAGGGCTTAAGCAACCTGGGTGCGGCCTCCAGCAGGACCCGGATTTCGTCGAGTTCGCGATTGACGTAGATGCGCAGCGCCTGAAACGTCCGGGTTGCCGGATGAATCGGCGAGTTTTTCATTGGCGGGACGGCCGAGGCGACAATCCTGGCTAGCTGCCGGGTTGTCGCGATCGGCCGCCCCCGCACAATGGCTCTGGCGACTGTCCGCGACCTCCTTTCCTCACCGAATTCGTAAATCAGGTCCGCCAGCTCGCGCTCGCTCGCCTCATTTACCACCTGTTCGGCGGTCGGCCCCGAGCGCGGATCCATGCGCATATCGAGCGGGCCCTCCGCCTGAAAACTGAACCCCCTGCGCGCTTCGTCGAGCTGCAGACTGCTCACGCCAAAATCGGCCAGCATGCCGTCAACCGACCCCGGCGCAATGTGCCGGGAGATGGCGCTGAAAGCCTCGCCGATCAGCTCCAGCCGCGGCGCACCTGCCGGCATCCGCTCGCGAGTCCGTTCCAGCCTCTCCTTCGCAAGCGCCAGGGCCTCCGGGTCACGATCAAATCCCAGCAGCTGTCCCGAAGGCCCCAGCTGCCGGAAAATGGCTTCGGCGTGACCGCCCATGCCCAGTGTGCAGTCCACATACGTCCCGCCAGGACGCACGCGGAGAAAGTCCATCGCTTCCTTTAAAAGAACGGGCACATGACGTACCTGCGGATCTTCATCCCAGGGACCGAAACCCGCTCCTGGGAACCCTGGGTCCGTCATGCGCTTTCCCCCTGAGGGGATTTGCCCCCGGCGGCCAAAGAACTCCCGCCCGGGCCCCGCTGAAACCAATCAACTCATCCTGCGGCTCAACAGCGCCGCTACCGCCCTGCGATCCTCGGCCGTCATCGTGCTGGCCGGCAGGGCCTCTTCAAACTGCGCCAGGTTATGCACCTCGAGGTAGTTGATCTTGCCCATCACCGCTACCTCGGCATCCAGCCGGGCCGAGCTGCGCAGAATCTGCGGCAGAACAATCCGCGCCTGGCTGTCCATCTCCACCTGCTGACCGTAATAGCTGGTCAGATTCAGGTACTTCTGTACGGCGTCGTCCAGGTTGCTGTGCTCGGCCAGCATCGCCTCCCGCTTTTCCCACTCCGGCAGCGGCCATATTTCGGCGCTTTTGCCGTCGGAGCTGGTGACGTAGAACTGCGTCACGTGCTGGGCATCCAGCAGCTGCTTGAAGGCGGACGGCACCTTCAGCCGTCCCTTTTCATCCACCTTCGCCGGATGGTTACCCCTGAACATCGCAAACCCCGTGCTTTCATCGGCTTCCGGATCCGGTTAGGAGGCTGGTTCCTCAGCCTGCTTTGTGCCGATACCGTGCGCCGCGGGGAGAAAACTGGAGTAAACTTGCCTTAAACGCAGTCAGATGGCTCCCCAAAACTCCATTTGACTCCAAATTACTCCACTCATCCCGATAGTAACCGCTTTCTGCCTCTGCGCAAAGAGAAAAATCTCTTTTTCAGAGGACGGCGGTCTGCCGCCTGTGGGAAATTCGCCTAATTGCGAATATCTCCGCCGTCAACACCAGATATTGTGTTTATCGCTTTGGTTCCCGGTCTGGACAGACTGCCAGGAACGTGTTTGGCGCGAGTGGGAGTTGAATCTGTTTGCCAGCAAGGCAGAGAGGGTCATGCCGCCGCTTTGCGCCGCCTGCCCGGCTGCTGCCGGTCGATCACTGCGCGCACCAGATAAACAAACACAGCAATATTGATGACGAGCAGAATCAGACGAGGCCAGGTGAGCCGCCGCGCAATCTCCATAATCTCCCAGGGGAGAAACGAGGCGGTGATGAGCAGAGTGAGAATCTCGCCCCACAACCTCTCAAGATAGAGGCCGATGCCCTCGGCCATGCTGATTCCGGCATAGCAGAAGGCCGCCGCTCCGATGCGGCGCAGCAGCGGGTCGTTAACCAGCGAGGCTTCTACAAGGATGAAGTGCACGATGCGCACCTCTGGGTTGAAGCGCAGGTGATCGGCAAGGAGCAGGAACATATCGCCGACGTCCTTGTGCAACAGACGGAGCGCGCCTACGCCGATGGCAATGAACAGCAGGGACTGAACCAGCTTATAGAACGCAATGAGCAGCAGCCAGTGGTTATGGCGGGAGCCGGAACGGAGCATCTTGTTGGACTGGCGCATGCGGGCGAAGGGAGTATCTGCTCTCTAGTGTACCGATGCGCGGCCGGTGCGACGGGTTAGCGGAGGCGCGCGCGTTGATGGCGGCCCTCTCCGGGCTCTTTGCGATGAGATTTCCATCAGGAAAGGGACGGTGATTCCGGAAATGCCGTAGAATAGTTTCTCCACCGCGGGCTGGCGGCTTTGGGGTTGGCAGATTTGCGTTTGCGAAGCTCGCCGGCGCCTGCGCTATATCGGAGCGGGGAATGGAAACGGGACCTAATCCAGCGCGCAATGCGCTGGCCGAGCTGCTGCCCCCTTTAACCGCACAGGCTGCGGCGGTCGAGGCCGACCGCTGTCTATATTGTTACGATGCGCCGTGCACCCACGCGTGTCCGACGCATATCGATATTCCACGGTTCATCAGGAAAATCGCCACCGGCAACCTGCGCGGATCCGCCGCCACAATCTATGCCTCGAACCTGCTGGGCGCAACCTGCGCGCGCGTATGCCCGGTGCAGGAGCTGTGCGAGGGCGCATGCGTGCTGGGCGCGGATCACAAGCCCATTGCCATAGGCCGTCTGCAGCGCTATGCCATGGACTATGCGCGTGAGCATCGCGCATTCCCCGCAGTGACAGCGGCGCCGGCCGGCCGCTCGATTGCGGTGATCGGTGCGGGACCGGCCGGGCTCTCCTGCGCAGGCGAGCTGGCCCGGCGCGGCCATGCGGCAACGATCTTCGAAAAGCGTCCATTGCCCGGCGGACTTTCGACCTACGGCATCATTGGCCTGCGCGAGCCCCAAGAGATCGCGATTGAAGAGGCGCGCATGATCGAGGCGCTCGGCGTAAAGATCCGCACGGGCGTCGAGTTCGGCAGGGATATAACGCTGGCGCAACTGCAGAATGAATTCGACGCAGTGGTGCTGAGCGTGGGCCTGGGGCGCACGCCGGCTCTCGGCATTGCCGGCGAAGAGGCCATCGTCGACGGGCTGGAATTTATCGAGGAGAGCAAGACGGCTCCGGAAAAGATGCGGATCGGCCGCGATGTGATCGTAATCGGCGCGGGCAACACGGCGATTGACTGCGCGACGATTGCCAGGCGGCTCGGCGGCGGGCGCGTGACCATGGTATACCGCCGCACAGACCGCGAGATGACCTGCTACAGGCACGAGTACGAATTTGCGCGCGGCGAGGGGATCGAATTTCGCTTTCTGAGCCAGCCGCAGCGGGTGGTATTCGACGGCGGGCGCGTAGCCGGCCTCGTGTGTCTGCGCGTGGAGCTGGGCGCACCCGATGCCTCGGGGCGTCCGGCGCCGCGAACGGTGCCGGGCTCGGAGTTTGTGCTCGAGGCCGATCAGATTGTGAAGGCGGTGGGACAGGAAAAGCCTGCGCTGATTGCGCAGCTTGGCCTGAAGACAAAGAAGGGATTCATCGCCGTGGATGAAGAGTTCAGGACCAGCATCGAGGGCGTGTACGCGATCGGGGATTGCACGCGCGCGGCTGGCGCAGCTTCAACTGTGATGGCCGTTGAAGACGGCAAGCTCGCGGCGGCGGCGATCCACAAGGCGCTCTGCGGTACGGAAGCAGGCTATGAGCGCCAGCCATCGGCAGCGGAGGTGCGATAGCCATGGCGGACCTGTCGATCGATTTTGCGGGCATCAGGTCGCCGAATCCGTTCTGGCTGGCGTCGGCCCCGCCGACGAACTCCGGGGCGCAGATTCACCGGGCATTCGAGGCAGGCTGGGGCGGCGCGGTATGGAAGACCATCGGCGCGCCGGTGCTGAATGTTTCGAACCGCTATGGCGCGTGGGGGTTTGGGCATCAGCGCATGCTGGCAATCAACAATGTCGAACTGATCTCCGACCGGCCTCTCGCAGTGAATCTGCGCGAAATTGCCGAGGTAAAGCGCGCCTGGCCCGATCGCGCCGTGATTGTTTCGGCAATGGTGGAATCGAAGCCCGAAGCGTGGCGCGAGATCATCCGCCGCATTGAGGACACGGGCGCCGACGGGATCGAGCTGAACTACGGCTGCCCGCATGGCATGAGCGAGCGCGGCATGGGCGCAGCCGTCGGCCAGGTGCCGGAGTACTGCGAGCAGATTACGCGCTGGGTGATGGAAGCGGCGACGATTCCGGTGATCGTCAAGCTGACGCCGAACATCAGCAACATCGTGATGCCGGCGCGGGCCGCCGTGGCGGCGGGCGCCAATGCGTTGTCGCTGATCAACACGATCAATTCCATTGTGGGCGTGGACCTGGACACGCTCGAAATCACGCCCAACATCGGCGGCAAGGGCGGCCACGGCGGTTACGCCGGCCCGGCAGTAAAGCCCATCGCCCTCAATATGCTCTCGGCGCTCGGCGCCGATGAGATTGTTTCGCAGTCGGGCCTGCCTATTTCCGGCATGGGCGGAATTGCGACGTGGCAGGATGCGGCGGAATTTCTGCTGTTGGGCGCGAGCAGCCTGCAGGTATGCACAGCGGTGATGCACTACGGTTTCCGGATCATCGAGGACTTGTGTGACGGGCTTTCGAACTGGATGGACGAGAAAGGCTTTAAGAGAATCGCCGATGTAACAGGACGCAGCCTGCACCGGATCTCCGATTTCAAGGACTTCGATCTTTCCTTCCGCGCTGTGGCCCGCATCGATGAAGAGAAATGCATCAAGTGCAACCTGTGTTACGTAGCCTGCAATGACACCGCGCACCAGTGCATCGATCTTATCTCGCGCGACGGCAAAATCGTTGAGCCGCACTCGTACGATGTGCGTTCGAATGGCAAATATGAGGCGACGGAGACGCGGCCGCAGCCGACCGTGCGTGAACAGGATTGCGTAGGCTGCCGTCTGTGTTACAACGTCTGTCCGGTCGACGGCTGCATCAGGATGGTGGAACTGCCTTCCGGCCGGCCCCCGGTAACCTGGAGCGAACTTTCGCAGACGCAAAGAGCGGTGACCGAGGACTGGGAAGCGATGGAGAAGTATCGCAGGCAGGTGGGAATCGAGATTCACTAGACCGGCCTTCGGCGGGCTGCGGCGCTCAGAAAAAATCGCTCGGGAGAACTTCCATGGCAATGCTGATCAAGGGCGGTGAGATCGTGACGGCGGACGCGCGCATGCGCGCCGATATTCTGATCGAAAGCGAGACGATTCGCGAGATCGGCCGGAACCTCGCAGCGCCGCCGGGAGCCGAGGTGATCGATGCGGCCGGCAAGCTGGTTTTCCCCGGCTTCATCGATCCTCACGTGCACATTTACCTGCCCTTCATGGATACTTTCGCCAGGGACACGCACGAGACGGCGAGCAAGGCCGCGCTGGCCGGCGGCACCACGACGTTTATCGAGATGGTCTGCCCCAACCGCAATGAAGATGCGCTCGAGGGCTACTATCTGTGGAAGCGCAAGGCCGAAGGCGCGAGCGCCTGCGATTATGCCTTCCACATGGCGGTGACGCATTACGATGCGGACACCGAGGCGCAACTGCGCCAGATCGTAGCCGACGGAACAGCGTCATTCAAGATATTCCTTGCCTACAAGAATTTCTTCGGCGTAACCGACGAAGAGATGTACCGCACGCTCAAGCTGGCCGCGAGCCTGGGCGTGATCGTCACGGCGCACTGCGAGAACGCCGAGCTGGTAGGACAGTTGCAGCAGATGCTGCTGGCCGAGGGCAAAACCGGGGCCGAATGGCATGAGCCCAGCCGGCCGGAGAGTGTGGAAGCTGAGGGGACGGGGCGGTTCGCTACCTTTCTTGAGGCGACCGGCGCGACGGGCTACGTGGTGCATCTGTCCTGTGCGCCGGCGCTGCGCGCAGCGGTGGAAGCGAAGCTGCGCGGCGTGAAGATCAGCGTGGAATCGGTGCTGCCGCACTTTTTGCTCGACAAAACCTATGCCGAGCGCGAGGGCGTGGAAGGCATGAAGTACGTCATGTCGCCGCCGCTGCGGCACGAGCGCAACCAGGCGGCCCTGTGGACGGCACTCGAAGCAGGATTCATCGACACGGTTGGCACCGATCACTGCCCGTTCGATATCGAACAAAAACTCCTGGGGGCATCGGCCTTCACGCAGATTCCAAACGGCATTCCCGGTATCGAGGACCGCGTAAACCTGATGTACACCTATGGCGTCAGGCGCGGCCGGCTGAGCCTTCACCGCTTTGTGGATGCGCTCAGCACGCGCCCGGCAAAGCTCTTCGGGCTTTATCCGCGCAAAGGAACGATCGCCGCCGGCGCAGATGCCGATATCGTCGTCTACGATCCCGAGTATCGCGGGACGATCTCTGCCTTGAACCAGTACACCAGCAACGACTACAACGGCTTTGAAGGGTGGGCTATCGAAGGCCGTCCGGCGGTGGTGACGGTGCGCGGCAAAGTGCAGGTGCGCGACGGCAGATTCGTGGGCGAACCGGGACGCGGGCGCATGCTCAGGCGCAGCACGCAGCATGTAGAGGCGCCGGAGGCTTTGTATGCCTGTTAACGCCCAACGAACCAGCGCCAGGCGTGTCGATGCGCGCGGCGCTATCGATCTGCTGAAGGAGCTGCGAACGCTTACCGCCGACGAGAACGGCGCGCAGCGGCTGGCATGGAGCCCGGCGTGGCTCAAGGCGCGCGAGTGGTTCCGGACAAAGCTGCGCGCGCTGCCGGTGGAGCACCACTATGACGCGGCGGGCAACAGCTGGACGACGCTCAAGGGCGCGTCAGAGAAGGCGTTGCTTCTCGGCAGCCACCTGGATTCCGTTCCCAACGGCGGATGGCTCGATGGCGCGCTGGGCGTAATGGCAGCATTTGCAGTACTTCGCCGCGTCGCGGAGGAATACAACGGAAAACCGCCTGTAACCGTGCGGCTGGTGGACTGGGCCGACGAGGAAGGCGCGCGCTTTGGCCGCAGTTTGTTCGGCTCATCGGCATTTGCGGGAACTCAAACCATCGAGGCCGATCGCGGGCGCACCGACGCAAATGGAAAACGGCTTGAAGATGCGCTGGCTGAGTGCGGCGTGCGCATCGACGAAATCGGCGATGCCGGAAAGGAGCGCAAAAATGCCGCGGCGTATCTCGAACTGCATATCGAGCAGGGACCTGTGCTCGAAAGCATGGATTTGCCGCTGGGCGCAGTTCTCGGCACCAAAGGCGTGGAGCGCCACCTGATTACCTTCCACGGGCAGGAGGCGCACTCCGGCTCGACGCCCATGAATGCGCGGCGCGATGCGCTCGCCGCAGCGGCCAGGCTGGCGCTTGAGATCCGGACGATTGCAAAGAAGCATCCCGACGCGGTGTGCACCATGGGAAGCCTGAAAACCTTCCCGGGAATCGCGACCGCCGTGGTCGGCCGCTGCGAGGCGACGCTCGACCAGCGCGATCTGGATGCGGAGGTACTTGCCGCAATGTATCGCGAGGCGCAGGAAAAGAGCCGGGAATTTGCCGCCGAAGAAAACTGCACCGTGGAGTGGTCGCGCATCTGGAACATCGCGCCGGAGCCGTTTCACCCCAGGCTCATTGAGTTTTGCGAAGAGGCGATCCGCGAAACGGTGGGACGCGCGCACCGGCTGCCATCCGGACCGCTGCACGACGCTGCCGAGGTTTCGCGCGCCGGCATCCCCACGACGATGATGTTCGTGCAGTCCCTGAAGGGCATCAGCCACAACAGGATTGAGGACACGCGCGAAGAACACCTGGAGCAGGCGATCGTCGCCTATGACCTCTTGGCGCAGAAGACGATGGAGTGGATTCAGGCTTTCTGAGGACAAAGCGCTCGGACCGATGCGGAGCGAGGGTAATGGATCAGTTTGAAGGGTACGGGCTTGAACCTGCACATAAGTTAAGCAAAATGCCTCCGGGCTTCCGTTCCGGAGGGAATGCAACTTCAAACGGACCCACTACCGGAGCGGGTCGCGCCTTGTACAGGCGGCGCGCCGCGGTCTTTAATGGAGATTGACACAAGGAGCGACAAGGATATGGCGACTGCTGAAACATTGACGACGGCCGTGGTTTCCCACTGGATCGACGGGAAGCCGGTTGCATCGGCCTCGGGCCGGTCGGGCGCGGTAATGAACCCGGCTACGGGCGAGGTAATTGCCGAAGTGGGATTCGCCACGGCGGCGGAGGTGGATCGCGCGGTTGCATCGGCCAAAGCAGCGGCGCACGAGTGGCGCGCGACAGCGCTTTCGCGCCGCGCGGAGATCCTCTTTCGCTTCCACGAGCTTTTGGTTCAGAACCGGCAGCAGCTGGCAGAGATCATCAGCCGCGAAAACGGCAAGACCATGGCCGATGCGCAGGGAGAAGTGGCGCGCGGGCTCGAGAACGTCGAGTTTGCCTGCGGCGTTCCGCATCTGATCAAGGGCGGATACACGGAGCAGGCCAGCCGCGGCGTCGACGTCTATCAGATCCGACAGCCGCTGGGAGTCGTCGCCGGCATCACGCCGTTCAACTTTCCCGGGATGGTGCCTCTGTGGATGCTGGCAAACGCCATCGCCTGCGGGAATGCGTTTGTGCTTAAGCCTTCGGAGAAGGTTCCGGGCGCGAGCGTGTTCATCGCCGGGCTGCTGAAGCAAGCCGGACTGCCCGACGGCGTGCTGAATGTGGTGCACGGCGACAAGATTGCCGTCGACCGCATTCTCGAACATCCCGACATCAAAGCGGTAAGCTTTGTCGGCTCGACGCCTGTGGCGAAGTATATCTACGAGACTGCAACGCGCAACGGCAAGCGGGTGCAGGCGCTGGGCGGAGCGAAGAACCACATGGTCGTGCTGCCGGATGCCGACATCAACATGGCGGCCGACGCGGCGGTTTCTGCAGGGTACGGCGCGGCCGGCGAGCGCTGCATGGCGATCTCGGTGGTCGTGGCGGTGGGCAAGGTGGCCGATCCGCTGATCGAAGCCATCCGCGAGCGCGTAGCGAAAATCAAAGTAGGTCCGGGCTCCGATCCGTCGAGCGAGATGGGCCCGCTCATCACGCGCGAACACCGCGACCGCGTAGCCGCGCACCTGGACAAGGCTGCGGCCGAAGGAGCGACCGTGACCATCGATGGGCGCAGAACTCCGGCGCCGGATAAGAACGGCTTCTACCTTGGGCCATCGCTCATCGACAACGCCAGGCCGGGCATGCAGTGTTACGACACGGAAATCTTCGGGCCGGTGCTGAGCGTGGTTCGCGTGAACACATATGCCGAAGCCATCAAGCTGATCAACGAGAACCCCTTCGGCAACGGTACGGCGATCTTCACGCAGAACGGCGGCGCAGCGCGCCAGTTCCAGTTCGACGTGGAGGTGGGCATGGTGGGCATCAATGTGCCGATCCCTGTGCCGGTGGCCTATTACAGCTTCGGCGGCTGGAAGAGTTCGCTCTTCGGCGACCTGCACATGTATGGCCCCGAGGGTGTGCAGTTTTACACGCGCGCAAAGGTCGTCACCAGCCGCTGGCCCGATCCATCGACCAGCAAAGTGGACCTCGGTTTTCCGCAGGTGCGCTGAGCCGCCCTGCCCAGTCAGACGGGATCGCATGGATCGCTCATGGTCCGGCGGTCCCGGCAATGTTTTTCGGACAGTTTCCAGGAGAGCCGCATGATCGAAGTTTCCGACGCCACGACGCTCAGCTCCGAAGAGATTTCCGCGATCACCCGGCAAACGAACTATGGAACGTGGCGCTACCAGAAGGGCTGGAAGCCGCTGCATGTGGCTGACGCCGAGGGCTGCTGGTTTACCGACGGCGCAGGCAAACGCTACCTCGATTTCAGCTCGCAGTTGATGTGCGTCAACCTGGGTCATAAGAATCCGCGGGTGGTCGAGTCGATTGCCGAGCAGGCGCGGGAGCTGGCCTACATGGCGCCGGGCTACGCCACGGCAGCGCGCGCGCGGCTGAGCCGGAAACTCCTCGAGGTGCTGCCCGAAGGACTGACGAAGTTCTTCTTTGCCACCAGCGGCACCGAAGCCAACGAAGCTGCATTCAAAATTGCCCGCATGTATACGGGCAAGACCAAGATCATCTCGCGCTACCGTTCGTATCACGGATCGACGACGGCCTCGATCGCCGCCACCGGCGACCCGCGGCGATGGGCGATGGAGCCGGGCGGCAAAGGCGCCGGCTTCATCTTTGCTCCCGAGACCAACTGCTACGACTGCCCCATCAAGCACGCCTACCCGGGCTGCAACATCGCCTGCGCGGATTACATCGAACACATGATCCGCAACGAAAGCGATGTGGCGGCGGTGATCGTCGAGCCGGTCGTAGGCACAAACGGCGTCCTCGTTCCGCCGCCCGAGTATCTCCCGCGCCTGCGCAGGATTTGCGACGAGCACGGAGTGCTGCTGATCGCCGATGAGGTAATGACCGGATGGGGGCGCACCGGCAGGTGGTTTGCAGTCGATCACTGGGGCGTAAAGCCGGACATCCTCGTCACCGCCAAAGGCATCACCTCGGCTTACGTTCCTCTTGGCTTGTGCGCCACCACGGGAAAGATCGCCGAATATTTCGAGGACCACTACTTTGCCCACGGCCACACCTATGAGGCGCACCCGCTCACGCTGGGACCGGCAACGGCCACCATCGAAGAGATGCAGCGGCTCAGGCTTGTGGAGCGCGCAGCGGAACTTGAGCCTTACGTGCGCGCAAAGATGGAGATGCTCAAGGCCAGGCATCCTTCGGTGGGCGATGTGCGCGGCCTGGGGCTCTTCTTTGCAATTGAGCTGGTGAAGAACCGCACGACCCGGCGGCGCTTCAACACGATGCGCGACAAGGTGGAGGGCAAGCCGTTGGTAGTCGAGCAGATTGCCGCCAGATGCATGGCTCAGGGGGTTGCCATTCAGGCCTGGATCAGCCACTTCGTGATTGCGCCGCCCCTCATCGTAACGAAGGAAGAAATCGATCTGGGAGTGGCCGCGCTCGATGAGCATCTGGCGATCGCCGACGCGCTGGTCGAGACATAACGTGAGCCGCGGCCGCCGCGGAGCGCTCGTCGCCCGGCTGCTGCCTCCGCCGCCGGCCACCCGCTTCTGCTACACTTGAAAAAGCGTACCGGAGACAGACCGCGCCAGGCCGCGCGTCGGATTTTCCACCCTCTCCGGGGCGCATCCGCACTGCATGTCGGGGAGTGGCTCAGCCTGGTAGAGCACCTGGTTCGGGACCAGGGGGTCGGAGGTTCAAATCCTCTCTCCCCGACCATCTTTTAAAATCAAACACTTACAAACATTCACCCGCTCTGAAATTGTCTCGCCAAGGGGTCAATTTTGCAAGCAATTTTGCGGTGCTGGATGCGCTATTCAGATTCAGGCTAGCTAAACACGGGAGGCCCCCCTGACCTGCCCCGGTTTTCTCATCCAGCCATAGCTGGAGTTTCTCGGTTTGGTGTTGTGGGCGAGTATATCTCGCCGCCGTAGTCAGGGCTGTGGAGATGTGGGAAGCGTTCTTTGCTTTCCACATCTCCATAGCCCAGGA
>DATGLJ010000153.1:0-16860 GCA_035294185.1 Occallatibacter sp.
TGGCCAACTCGCGCGGCTTTGCGGGCAGCTACCGCACCAGCTACGTCGGGGTTTCGGCAGCGCCGCTGGCCGTGGACGAGAGCGGCCAGATGCAGCGCGACGGATGGTGGTCGAGTGCGCGAAGCCTTGCGCTGCTCGAGCCGCCGGAGTCGGTGGGTGCGGAAGCGGCGCGGCGCGCGCTGCGCCGGCTTGGCGCACGGCGCGTGCCCACTCAGCGCGTGCCCATCGTCTTTGCGCCGGAGACCGCCCGTTCGCTGATCGGTTCCCTGTTCGAGGCGGTTTCGGGCGATGCCATCTGGCGCGGCGCTTCGTATCTTGCCGGCAAGCTCGGCCAGACCATCGCCGCGCCGAGCGTCACAATTGTCGACGATCATCTGATGCTGCTGCCGACCGGCGCCGGCGGATTCGGAACCTCGCCGTTCGACGGCGAAGGCCTGCCCTCGCGCCGCACCGTCGTTGTCGAAAAAGGAGTGCTGCGCAGCTATCTGCTCAATTCCTACGCGGCGCGCAAGCTGGGCATGAAGTCCACGCACAATGCCTCGCGCGGGCTGGCGGGCGCGCCGGGCGTGGGCGCGGGCAATTTGTATCTTGAGCCAGGCGCGCAGGCGCCCGAGCAGCTGATCGGCGACGTGAAGCAGGGGCTTTATGTGACCAGCCTGATGGGCTTTGGCGTAAACACGGTGACCGGCGACTACTCGCGCGGCGCGACGGGGCTGTGGATCGAGAACGGCCAGCTTACGCACGCCGTGGAGGAAGTGACGATCGCCGGTAATCTTGGCGAGATGCTGCGCAATGTGACGGCCATCGGCAATGACCTGATATTTCGCGGCGCGGTGGCCTCGCCTACGCTGCGGATTGACGGGATGACCATTGCAGGAACGTAGGCCGAGCCCGGACTCATGCGCAGGCCGGCCTCTTTGCCGGTCGCAGGATATATGAACGGACCAGAGCAGGAGCGGAAGGCGCCGGCGGACAAGAGCCCGAGGTCTTCCATGCAGGAGATTGCTTTCGATCCGGCGGATCCGAAGGCGGCGCTGGAACAGCTTCCGCACGCCGCCGGGGTCTTTGCTCTTTACGGCGCCGGCGCCGAGCCCTATATCGGCCGCACGCCGGACCTTCGCTCGAGAATCGTCCGGCTGCTCCAGCCTTCGGAGAAGCATCCGCGGCGTCTGCAGCTTGCCGGGCTGGTGCGCCATATCGCATGGCGGATCACCGGTTCGGACTTCGAATCGCTGCTCTTTCAGTTCGAACTGCTCTGTGACCGGTATGGCGGGAAGTCCCTGGAGCGGATGCATCTGCGCATGCCGGCTTTCGTCCGTTTTCTTGGCAGCAACCCTTATCCGCGCGTAGTGGTGACGCACCGGCCGAGCCTGCGCGAGTCCGACTGGGCCTACGGACCGTTTCCGTCGCGCACTGCGGCTGAGCGGTTTTGTGAAGAGATGCTCAAGCTTTTTCTGCTGCGGCGCTGCGCGGAGGACCTGAATCCCGATCCGGCCTTCCCTGGCTGCGTTTATTCGGAGATGAAGATGTGCCTTGCGCCCTGTTACAAGGGCTGCACGGACGAGCGCTATCGCGAAGAGGCCGAGGGAGTGGAGCGCTTTCTGGCTACGCGCGGCGAAAGCCGGCTGGCGGCGCTGCGCGCGCAGCGCGACGAGGCTTCTGCACGCCTCGAATTTGAATCCGCCGCCGCACTGCATGCTCAGGTGCAGAAGGCCGAGGCGGTGCGGGCCCTTGCGCCGGAGCTGGTGCGGCCTATGAGCCAGTTGCGGGCCGTGATCCTGCAGGCCTCGGCTCAGCCCGGCGAGGTTGCGGTGTTTCTTTTCGAGAACGGCAGGCTGCGCGGGCCCGCTGCATTCTCCACGGCCGGCATGCGCATCCAGAACGAGCAGTCGGGATCAGGCTCGTTGTTCGCTGCGCCCATGGTCCTCGAAGCGATGCCGGAGGAGACCGAGGGAACAGGAGAACAGGGAGGTGCGGGATCATGGGTTGCGCCCAGGCTTCCGCGCAGCGCGCTTGAAGCGCGGCTCGAAGAGACGATTGGCTCCCTTGTGCACTGCGATGCGCCGCCGCTGCCCGCAAAACGCCAGGGCCATATGGCGCTGCTTAAGCGCTGGTATTACCGTCCGGAGGCAAAGCGCGTGGGCGAAATCTGTTTTCCCGATGCCGCTGGCCGCTGGCCGCTGAAATCCATTTTGCGCGCGATTGGACGTGTTGCGGCCAAATCCTGCGCCGCTTCCACGCGCGGCTAGACAGCATTCGCGTCGTTACTGCTGCGCGAAGAACTCGGACATGTCGGGCGCGGATGCCGCGGCCGCGGGGGGATTCGGGAGTCCGAGCGCTTCCATCATGGTGCGCAGCATGCTCTGGTGCTGGTAAACGGTGTTCGAGGTCTGCTGATAGCCGGGCTTCACGATGGGGCCCCACAATACCGGCGAAACATGACCGCCGCCGTAAGCGGTGTCGCTGGTTGCGGCTTCATCGAAGTCGACAATCAGCAGCCCGTCGCCGCCAGGCTGGAATGCGGGCTGATGCGACAAGGGGGTGACGACGTTCGACTGCAGCCAGCTGTCGGCCTGCTGTGGAGTGCCGTTATGCGCGTCATCGTTCACGTCGGGAACGATGTAAGAAAACTCCGGAAGCGCGCCGTTGGCCAGATCGATGGCGAACTGCGAGAACGGCCAGAGCACCTGATTGGCGACGCTGGTGTTGCCGGCAATGTCGGAAAGCAGCGCGAACGGATTGTGCCGGATCAGGTAGGCTCCGGTGTTGCCGCCGACGTATCCCTGCGTGATTCCCTCGGCGTAAATCCTGAAAGAGACATGCGCCGCCAGCATTCGCCGCGCGATGTTATCGACATTCCAGACGGTCGTGGAGTTGTCGTCGTTGGTCAGAATCTGACCGGTGGTAAGCATCAGGTAATTGCCGATCGAGGGGTGCGTGTTGGCGTAGTAGTTTGTGGGCAGTGCGCCTTTTGCGATGAGGTTGTTCAGGTTTGGCCACGCTGACGTTGCGCCCACAACAGTGGAATAACTCTGGTTTTCTTCCATAACAAGAACCACGTGTTTGCTGGACGGGACGGTGAGCTGCACGGCGACGGTGGCCTCGCCCGATTTGGTTGTGTCCTGCGTGCTGGTTGCGGATACAGTCACATCGCCGCTGGTGGCAGGCGCGGTCAGCAGGCCGGACGGCGTGATTGTGCCGGCGGTTGAGGACCATGTCACCGCGGAGTTGTAGCTGCCGGCTCCCTGCACGGTTGCGGAGCACTGCGATGTTCCGCCGGTGTTCACGGTGGATGGGCTGCAGCTTACCGAAACCGAGGTGATGCTGGATGGGGAAGTTGGCGAAGTCGGAGATGTCGGCGTACCCGTGGAGGCGACCAGGACAGTTGCAGTACCCGTGACGCTGGGCTGCTCTGCGCTGGTTGCCGTGACCGTTACAGTACCGGCCGTGCCTGGCGCCGTTAACACTCCGGCTGCCGAGATGGAGCCTGAACTCGCCGACCAGGTCACGGCCGAACTGTACGATCCGATGCCCTGCACGGAAGCAGTGCATTGCGCCGTGCCGCCGGCGGAGACCGATGAAGGACTGCAGCTAACGGAGACTGCGGTAATTGCCGGGCTTTGCGATGCGGGCGTTGCCAGCGGGGTTTTGCCGCCACAGCCGGCTGCGAAGACAGCGACGGCGCACATTGCTGCAGCCGACAGAAAAATTTGTCTGTGAATATGCCTGAAACCCATTCATCCTCGCGGGGGCGTAAACCCGATGCTGCCTGATTCGCCTCAGCCACCGCGTACGCGTGGAATTGCAGAAAGACTCATCGGACCCTGGTTGATTTTCTGAGGGCACTGTATCGCTGCCCGTCAAAAGCGGTCCATCCCTCTTGCGGGGTAAGGGAAACAACCTACAGAGGGCTGCCGCCGGGTGCGCCTGCGGCCGGCTGCGGGCGGCATGACGCGGCGCAGAGAATGACTGCCTGCGCAGCCGGGCCGAGATTTTAAGCGGAACCCCCGCGTTCCACGCCTGATACACTCGTGCCCAGGGAGTTGCGCGCCAGATGGTTGAGCTGGTTCCATCGATTCTTTCGGCGGATTTTGCTCGTCTTGCCGACCAGGTTGCGGCGGCCGAGCGCGGCGGCGGCACCGTCATTCACGTGGATGTGATGGACGGTCACTTTGTGCCCAACATAACGCTGGGCCCGCCGGTGGTGGCGAGCCTGCGCAAGGCGACAAAACTGCCGCTCGATTGCCACCTGATGATCGACAACCCCAATGAGTTCATTCCGGCTTTTGCCGAGGCCGGCGCGGACTGGCTGAGCGTGCATTACGAGGCCTGCACCCACCTGCATCGCACGCTGCAGATGATCGCCGATCACGGCATGAAGCCGGGCGTCGTGCTGAACCCGGCGACGCGCGTCGACCTGATCTTCGACATTCTGCCCATGGTGCATCATGTGCTGGTGATGAGCGTCAATCCCGGCTTCGGCGGGCAGGAGTTCATCCCATTTTCCCTGAACAAGATTCGCCGGCTGGCCGAGCTCCGGAGCGAGCTGGGGCTGGGATTCAGGATCGAGGTGGACGGCGGCGTGGCTCACGACACGGTTGCGTGGGTCGTCCAAGCCGGTGCGGAGCTATTGGTGGCGGGTAATGCCGTCTTTGGCGCAGGATATCCGGAGCGCGACGCCAGGGCCCTGCTAGAGGCAGCGCGGAAGGCGGCCGAGGTTGCCATGGAGAGGTCTTAATCAGCTGCTGCCGGACGGCGGACGAGTGACGCGATAAGTTGCGGGCCGGAGCGGCGTTGCGGCGCGGCTGCCGGCGTGTAAAAAAGGGCGCAAGTCCCTGCGGAAACCTGCGACAGAGCGTTTCCGGACAGAGTAGAATCTTTTCACGGCCCAAAAGCGTGAAGGGCGCCTTTACAGGTGTGTAACGGGGTAGTTGACCGGCGGAGCGGCTGGCCTGCCCAGCGAGGTGGTATGAACCGTTTTTCGAAAAAGATTGCCTTCGTGGCTCTGATGGCGATGGTGCTGGGCGGAGTGTCGGCCCATGCCGCGAGCAGGCAGAAGAAGAAAAAGAAAGATTTCGATCTGGGCGCCAATCCGCTGGCCAGCGTGAACTCCAAGCAGCCCGACAAGGAGCTCTACGACAAGGCGATGGTGGCCATGAAGAAGGGCCGCTACGATGTCGCCCGCCTCGACCTGCAGACTCTGCTCAATACCTACCCTGAGTCCGAGTACCGCATGCGCGCCAAGCTGGCAGTGGGCGATAGCTGGTACAAGGAGGGCGGTTCGGCTGCGCTTACCCAGGCCGAGGCCGAGTACGAAGACTTCATCACCTTCTTCCCGGACGCTCCTGAGGCGGCCGAGGCCAAGATGAAGGTGGCCGAGATTTATTACCAGCAGATGGAAAAGCCCGACCGCGACTTTACGAACGCGGAGCAGGCCGAAAGGGAGTTCCGGGAAATGATCAACATGTTCCCGGACTCGTCGCTGATCCCGCGCGCCAAGCAGAAGCTGCGCGACGTGCAGGAGGTGCTGGCCGAGCGCGAGGCGCAGATCGGTTTCTACTACCAGAGCCGCGAAAACTATAACGCCGCCATCGCGCGCCTGCAGACCGTTGCTGACACGTATCCGCTCTACTCGAAGAGCGATCAGGTGTGGATCGCAATCGGCGACTGTTATCTGGGGCAGGCGCACAATGTGCAGATCACGCCCAACCTGCCGGGCGCGGTGCGCGAGCGGCTGCGCGCCATGTACCAGGACAAGGCCGCCGCAGCCTTCGATCATGTGATTACCCGCTACCCGATGGCGCCGCACGTGGAAGACGCACGCGACCGGCTGGTGGCCATGAACCGGCCGATCCCCGAGCCGACCGAGGCGGCTATTGCCGAGAGCGACGCCGAAACGCGGAGCGAGCAGCCGCTGCGCTTTACCGATAAGGCGCTCGACATCATCAAGCGCGGCCCCACGGTGGTCGAGGCGGTGCATGTGGGCGAGCCCAGCCTGGGCGATCCCAAGCGGACACTCGCTACCGACGTGACCAAGGAAAACATCGCCATGTTCCGCGAGGCGCTCAACCCCGGCAAGCCGGCGGCGAATGAGGCTGCGGCGACTCCGACTGCGCCGAACGAACCGCCGCGCAGCGACCGCCCGTCCGAGGCGCCCGAAGCCGGGCTGGCCCCGGCCGCCGGCGGCAATGCCCTGGGCGTGCAGGTGGTGAGCGCTCCGGCGGGCGATCCGCAGGGCTCAGCAGGTTCGCAGGCCGCAACCAGCCAGACCGCACAGCAGTCCGATCCCAACGCACTGGTGAAGCCGATCACCTCGACCAACACTCAGCTTCCTCCTGCGGAAAAGCCGGCCGAGGCGCCGGTGCAGATCAACGACATCACCCAGGCTCCGCCGCCGCAACCGGTGCAGCAGGCAGGCGTCAAGGCCAAGAAGCCCAAGACCGACCTGAGCGAGGAGTCATCGAGCAAGAAGAAAAAGAAGAAGGGTCTCAGCAAGCTGAACCCGTTCTAAGACCAGAAACCGAAGAAACAAGGACGCCCGAGAAAGGCCGCACTTCAACCAGTGCGGCCTTTCTGGTTATTCGTTCCGTGAAGATAATCCCATGTGCCGGAAGGAACGAAACCGGCCGCTTCGGTCTGCTACCCTGAAGAGTAGTCTCTGCGCGTGAAAGACGCTGATTTCAACCGGGTTTCGCGCATACTCCGAGGGACTTTCAAGCGAGCCGATGCCTCACGATCTGCCCAAAGCCTACGACCCGACCGCCATTGAAGACCACTGGGCGAATTACTGGGTCCGCGAAAATCTGTTTGCCGTAGAAACGCCCTCCGCGAGCCCTGGGAATGCGTCAGGCTCCGGCGCGCAGCCGGCCTTCGTCATCCTGCTGCCGCCGCCGAACGTTACCGGACGTCTGCACATGGGGCACATGCTCAACCAGACGGAGATGGATATTCTCACGCGCTGGCGTCGCATGCTGGGTGACAGGGCGCTGTGGGTTCCGGGTACCGACCACGCCGGCATTGCCACGCAGATGATGGTGGAGCGCCAGGTCGTCGCAGAGGGCGGTTCCCGCCAGCAGCTGGGCAGGGAGAAATTTGTAGAGCGGGTGTGGGAATGGAAACGCCACTACGGCGGAGCCATCCTCGAACAGATGAAACGCCTGGGCGCTTCGGTCGACTGGAGCCGCGAATATTTCACGATGGATGAGCGGCTTTCGATCGCTGTCCGCGAAGCGTTCGTGCGTCTTTACGAGCAGGGTCTCATCTACCGCGGAGCCTACATCGTGAACTGGTGCCCGCGGTGTCAGACTGCCATCAGCGATCTTGAAGTTGTTCACGAGGAGCAGAAAGGGCATCTCTGGGAGATTCGCTACCCGGTTATCGGCCCTGCGGGCGGCGGAGTATCGGATGACTTCATCACCGTTGCTACCACGCGGCCGGAGACGATGCTCGGCGATACGGCTGTCGCCATTCATCCCGACGACGAGCGCTACAAGCATCTGCACGGCAAGAAGCTGCGCCTGCCGTTGATGAATCGCGAAATCCCCATCACTCTCGACGAGTGGGTGAGCCGTGAGTTCGGCACCGGCGCGGTGAAGGTGACGCCGGCGCACGATCCCAATGACTTTGCGCTGGGCGAACGGCACAATCTGCCCTCCATCAACGTGATGGACGATCGCGGCCATATAAACGAGCACGGCGGCCCGTACGCAGGTCTGGAGCGTTACGCGGCGCGTAAAAAGATTGTTGCCGATCTCGAAGCGCAGGGGCTTCTGGCCGGTATCAGGGATCATGTGAACAACGTGGGCCACTGCGACCGCTGCAAGACGGTCGTGGAGCCGCGCCTTTCGACGCAGTGGTTCATCAGGATTCAACCGCTGGCCGACAAAGCCATCGCCGCGGTCAGGCCTGACGCCAGCGGCCGCAAGGCAATCCGCTTTACGCCGGAGAACTACGAGAAAATCTACCTCGACTGGATGCACAACATCCACGACTGGTGCATCTCGCGTCAGCTCTGGTGGGGACATCGCATTCCCGCGTGGCATTGCGCCGCCTGCCACAAGATCACGGTTGCGCGCCAGGACCCTGCAGCCTGCGCACACTGCGGATCGAAGGAGATCGCCCAGGAGACGGACGTGCTCGACACGTGGTTCTCATCGGGACTCTTGCCGGTTTCGGTCTTCGGCTGGCCAAAGACCACGCCGGATGCTCAGGCGGATTTCGCCGCCTTTTATCCCACCAGCGTACTCGTCACCGGGTTTGACATCCTGTTCTTCTGGGTGGCGCGCATGATCATGCTGGGCTGCTGGTTTTCGCCGGACGTGCCGATGGCTGACGGATCGCCCCGAGAGCTGGCGGATTCGGTTCCGTTCCGCGAGGTGTATATTCACGCGCTGGTGCGCGACGCCAACCGCGAGAAAATGTCCAAGACCAAGGGCAACGTCATCGATCCGATCGAGATTGTGAAGCAGTACGGTACCGATGCGGTCCGCTTCACTCTGGCGTCGATGGCCTCGCCGGGCACCGATATTGCTTTCAATGTGGCCCGTACCGAAGGTTATCGCGCGTTTGCAAACAAGATATGGAATGCGGCGCGCTTCATCTTCATGAATATGGACAAGGCTGCAGAGGCGGGCATCGCTGTTGATCTTTCGGCGCTGGGCGGCATGCCGTCGGTGGGCGACGACGCTCCGATCGAGGCCCGCTGGATTGTTGCCGAGCTTCACGCAGCCGCAGCCAGCGTGCACCAGGCGCTCGAAAATTACCGCTTTGACGATGCGGCCAATGCGACGTACCGCTTTTTCTGGGGAAGCTTCTGCGACTGGTATCTCGAGATCGTCAAGCTCAGGCTGGATTTCTCGGATGGCGCAGACAAGCAAAAGGCGAGCGCCGCGCTGAACACGCTGGTTGGCGTTTTTGAAGCAGCGCTGCGGCTGCTCTCGCCATTCATGCCATTCCTCACCGAAGAGCTGTGGCACGCGGTCTACGGCGGCAAGCCCCCGGCGAAATCCATTGCGCTTACGCGCTACCCGCAGGCTGCTGCAGCCGCAGTTGACCAGGCGCCGGTCGAGGAAATGGAACTCCTGCAGAGCCTGATTGTGGAAGTCCGCGCTCTGCGCAAGGAGATCGGCGTGGAAGAAAAAGCCGCGGCGCCCGTCGAGGTGCGCACACATGCGCTGGGGCGCGAGGTCTTCGCCGCAAATTCCCGGATTGTGGAGCGGCTGGCGCGCGTGAGCGAACTGCGGTTCGTCGAGCAGATTTCGGCGGGGCTATCGAAACACCATACCACTGCGTTCGATGTTGCGGTGGTATATGAGCGCTCAGTGGATGTGGCAGCCGAGCGCGAGCGCCTGGCAAAAGAGATTGCGAGGCTGGAAAAAGCCGTGGCCGCCGCCGGGCGCCAGTTAGGCAATGAAGGCTTCCTTGCAAAGGCGCCGGCGCATATTGTGGAAGGGTTGAAGAAGCAGGAGGCTGAGAATCGACTGCTGCTCGAAAAGGCAAGGACTGCTCTGGATGCGTTGCCGCGGGAGTAAGTTAATTTGATGTGGAAAATTGCCTGCGGCGGCTGCGCAAAGCGCCCGCAGACATTCGCTGGTGTGGGACAACGGATTGCGGGAAGAAGCTTTGAACTACGGGCTGTGACCGACTATGGACTGGAAGAGTCATCGCATTGACGCACTGCTGGAGCAGGCCCTTGTGGAAGACAAGGCCGCCAGCGACGCTACCACGAACCTGGTGATTGATCCTAATCTGCGCGCCTCGGCGTCCATTCTGGCGCGCGAAGAGCTGGTCGTTGCCGGGCTGGGCGCTGTCCCGCGCTTTCTCGAGATCTTCGCGCGCCTCGATCCGCGCCCACAGGCGCATACGCGGTTTGAAGTCATCAGTCATCCGGAAATATTCGATGGCGTGCGCGTACATCGCAATCAGGTGCTCGCTGTCATTCGGCACAACGCCCGCGTGCTGTTGAGCTGCGAGCGCGTGATCCTCAACCTGCTGCAGCACCTCAGCGGCATTGCAACGCTGACGCGCCGCTACGCCGATGCGATTCAGGGAACGCAGGCGCGCGTGCTCGATACGCGCAAAACCGTGCCTGGATTGCGCGCGCTCGAAAAATACGCGGTGCTCTGCGGCGGCGGAACGAATCATCGCATTGATCTCGCCAGCGGCATTCTTATCAAGAACAATCACATTGCCCTTGGAGGGGGGCTTGCCGCCGTGCTCAGGCGCGCGCTCGAGCAGCGCCAGCCCGGGCAGCGGGTGCAGGTGGAAGTGCGGACGGCGGCAGAGCTCGACGAGGCGCTGGCGAACGGCGCAGAAGCCATTCTGCTCGACAACATGACGCCCGCGCAGGTTAAGCATTCAGTAGATCGGATTAAGCGCGAGGGCAGATGGATTCCGACCGAGGCATCCGGCGGTATTGTGCTTGAGAACATTCGCACGTATGCGGAGGCTGGCGTCGACTTCATCAGCGTAGGCGCGCTTACCCATTCCGCCAGGGCTGCCGATATCTCCATGAGCATCGTCGCGGAGTAGGCCGCCATGTACAAGCTGGCCGCGCTGGACTCCGATCTCGCCGGGACTATCTTCGCGGGCAGGCTCCACTATGCGGCTGTCACGGCTTCGACCAACTCCGACGCAATGGCGGCTGCGCGCTCCGGCGCGCCGCATGGTTCGGTTTGGCTCGCCGATGAGCAGACCGCCGGCCGCGGCCGCGGCGATCATCGCTGGCACTCGGCAGCCGGAGATGGCCTCTACGCAAGCGTGCTGCTGAGGCCGCAGATTCCCGCTGCGCGCTTCCCTCTGCTGCCGCTTGTTGCCGGTCTGGCCGCCGCAAACGCAATTCGCAATGTTGCCGCGGTTGACATCGACCTGCGCTGGCCCAATGATCTGCTTATCGGCATGCGCAAAACCGGCGGCATCCTGGTCGAGTCCTCCGGTTCGGCTGCGCAGCAGCGGGTCGCAGTCGTGGGCATTGGGATCAATGTGCATCAGAGCGGGTTCCCCGCGGAGATCGATACGCCCGCTACCTCGCTCGATATCGAGGCAGGCCGGCGCATTTGCCGCCAGGCGCTTCTCGCCGCCGTGCTGCGATCGCTTGAAGGTGAGATAGCTGCGCTGGTCGACAGCGCTTCCGCTGGTGAAATTCCGCGGCGGATCGAACGAGCTTCCACCTGGCTGCGCGGCCGCAGAGTTCGCGTGCACGGGCCGCAGGCCTGTACCGGGGTAACCGCAGGTCTTAACGAAGATGGGTTTCTGCGCGTGCAGACCGATGCGGGAATCGTGATTGTGCAGACGGGCGGCATTCGGGCCGCTGAGCCGCACAGATAGCCGGGCGAATTGGTCGAGCGCGCATCCGCGGCGGCGAAAGCTAAAATCGAAGAGATACAAGCCGGGAGTGCTCGATCATGCTGCTCGCCCTCGATGTCGGCAACACAAATACAAAGCTGGGCGTTTATCGCCTCGACGGCGCCGCGCCCGGTCTGGCTGCGCACTGGCGCCTCAGCACGCAGCGCGCGCAGACTGTCGACGAATATGGCACGCTGTTCATCAATCTCTTCACCATGCGAGGGCTTAATCCCGCCGATGTAAAACACATCATCATTTCGTCGGTCGTGCCGCCGATCGACGCCACATTGCGGCAGATGTGCGAGGCGTATTTTCAGATCGATCCGATGTTTGTCGAACACCGCATGAATACCGGCATGCCGCTGCTGGTGGACCATCCTTCCGAACTGGGCGCCGATCGGCTCGCCTACTCTGTGGCTGCTTTTGAGCGCTATGGCGGTCCGTGCATCGTGGTGGAGTTTGGAACGGCGACCAAGTTTGAATCTATCTCCGCGCGCGGGGAATACCTGGGCGGTGTAATCGCGCCGGGGCTGAGCCTGAGCGCTGAGGCGCTGTTTGCGCGTGCGGCCAAGCTCAGCCGCGTGGATATCAGGCGGCCGGCAAAGGTGATCGGCACTAATACCGTCGCGCATGTGCAGAGCGGTCTCTATTACGGCTACATCGGGCTTGTTGATGGCATTCTGGAGCGGATGATCGCGGAGATTGGCGCTACGCCGCGGATTGTGGCCAGCGGCATCCTGGCTCATCTCATCGCTCCCGATTCGCGCTACATCAAGGAGATTGACGATATGCTTACGCTCGACGGCCTTCGCATTCTCTTCGAGCGGAATCGCAGCGCGGCTCAGCCGCGGCGCTGCTGAGAGGGCGCCGGCGTGCGCAACTACTTCAACTACTTTACCGAGATCGAAGAGCGATTTCAGCAGCGCCGCGGGTCGATCCTGCTGCTTTCGACAATCGACTGGGCGCTGATTGAAACCTGGCGCGAGGCAGGGATTCCGCTGGAAGCCGCGCTGCGCGGCATCGATGCGGCTTTCGACAAGTACGAAGCGCGGCAGAAGCGGGGCCGCATGCGCCGGATAAATGGTCTGGCGTGGTGCGCGCAGGCGGTCATGGAAGCCGCCGAGGAGATGAAGGAGGCGGCCATCGGCAGCGCGCCTGCCCGCGCCGGACAGGAGGAAGAATCCGGCTTCGAATCCGGGCGCGTAGCCGCGCACCTGGAAACCGCCGCCACGGCTCTGGATGCAGCAGCGGTGGCGCAGGAGGCCTGCCGGGCAACGTCCATGCGGCTGCGTGAGATCGCCGCCGATCTTCGCGCAGCCGGCGGCAGGGCGGTTGATCTCGAATCGCTCGAGCGCTCGCTGACCGTGCTGGAAGAAAAGCTTTTTGCCGCGCTTACGGCCGCAGCGCCCGAGGAACTGCTTGTCAGCCTGAAGGAGCACGCTGCGCGTGAACTGGCTCCCTATCGCAGCCGCATGGGCGCGGTGCAGCTTCGCCAGGTGGAACGCCAGTTTGTGCAGAAGCAATTGCTTGTGCACTATGCGCTGCCGCGCCTCAGTCTTTTTTATATGAGCCAGCAATGAAGCCGCGGCGAGCAAAAGACGGACGAAGTCCGAGGCGCCGGGCGCCGGGCATAGCCGCCGCGCGTGCTCTGACCGCCGCGGGCGCGCGGACAGACGCGCCGCCGCAGCTTGTTACGATCGAAAAGCCGATATACGGCGGCGCGTTTCTGGCGCGTGCCGAGGGCAAAGCCGTCTTCGTTCCGCTTACGCTGCCCGGGGAGCAGGCGCGCGTGCGCATTGTGGAAGAAAAGCGCAGCTACGCCGCCGCCGAGGCGGAAGAGATTGTTGCTGCGGCGCGCGAACGCATATCCGCGCAGTGCCCTCACTTTGGCCCGTGCGGCGGCTGTCATTACCAGCATGCGAACTACGATGCGCAGCTTCGCTTTAAGGAGGCGATTCTGCGCGAAACGCTCGAGCGGGCAGGCGTTTCTGCGCCGGAGAGCATCGATATGCTCTCGGCCAGGCCCTGGCAGTACCGCAATCGCATCCGTCTCGCCTTTGATCCGGCCGGCAATCCCGGCTATCGCGGACGTAGATCGCACGCGGTCGTTCCGATCCACGCTTGCCCGATTGCTGCGCCGGTTCTGGTAAAGGCCGCGCTTGCCGCTGCCGGGTTTTTTCGCGCGTTCGCTCCACATGACCGGCCGACGGAGCTGGCCCTTTTCTGCGATGCGGAAGAAGAGACGCTCATCGGCAGCATTTTTACCTCCGGTGCATCCTGCGCTCGGCTTGCCGGCTCGCTGACAGCGCTTCTCGATGCGATTCCTGCGCTGCGCGGCGTCGAAGTCGTCGAGCAGAGCGCAGGCGCGCCGCCGCGCATCGTTGCACGGGCCGGCATCAACTCGCTTGGCTATCGCGCGGCAGGCTTCGAATATCGCGTGGATCATGGCGCATTCTTCCAGGTCAACCGCTGGCTTGTCGACTCGCTGGCTGACCGCGTTACGGCAGGCCGCGGCGGAGGTCTGGCGTGGGATCTGTTTGCCGGAGTGGGGCTTTTCGCGCGCAGGCTTGCGGCAACATTCGATCGCGTTGTTGCCGTGGAATCCGCTCCTGCGGCAGCCGCTGCGCTGGCACAGAATCTTGCCGGCGCTTCCGGCATTGCCGAAACAAAAACAGCCCTTGACTTCCTGCGCATGCGCAGATGCGCCGTCCGGTCCGATCGGGCTGTACCGGAGCTGATCGTCGTTGACCCGCCGCGCACCGGGCTCGGCGCGGAGACTGCATCGCTGCTTGCGGAAGTTGCTGCGCCTGCAATCGCCTACGTCTCCTGCGATCCGGCCACGCTGGCCCGCGATCTGCGCGCGCTGATTGCCGCAGGCTACGCGGTCGATCGGCTTACGCTGGCCGATCTGTTTCCGCAGACATTTCATATCGAGACGATTGCCGATCTGCGCCTGCGCAGCTGAAGCCGCTCGCGCGCTTCTGCGATTCCTGATACGCTGTTCGCAATCCTTTCACGCAATTTTCGCAGCATGACAGGCGAGCCGGCCAGTACCGCACAGAGCCTCGACAGCCGGGCCCCCATCGGCCTGAGTGCAGTTCCGCTTTTTCACGCAGCCTGGCTCTTTGCGCTTGGGATTTTCGTCGCGCGCGGACTGTGGCTGCGCCCGGCCGTTACGCTTGTTGCGCTTGCCGCCGCTGCGGCGCTCTGCGCGATCGCGGCAATGCGCGCTCTGCGCATCGCCTGGCTGCCGCTCGGCCTGCTCTGGCTGCTGCTGGGCCTCTGGTGTGCGGAGATGGAGCCGCATCCGGCGCCCGCTCCGCAACTGGCCGCGCTCTCTGACGGTCTGCTGCGCACCGTCCAGGGAACCGTTGCCGATGCCGCTCCGGCGCGAACCGAGATCGAGCAGAATATTGACGAGCCATCCGGCGCCGCAGCCGCGCAGCGCATCGATCTGCGTGTTGCATCTCTCGAGCAGGTCACGGATACGGAGGACGCGCAGCTTCCGGTCTCGGGAACTGTGCGCCTGATCATTCGCTGGCCGCAGACTGCACCCGGCCAGGGTGCTGCGCCGCGGTTCCACTGCGGCGATCAGCTACAGGCAGTCGTGCGCCTGCTGCCGCCAGCAAGCTACCACGATCCAGGCGCGTTCAGCCGCGAGGAGTACCTGCTCGACCAGGGGATTACAGCGACGGCCGCTGTGAATGCGGATCAGGTGGAGCGGACCGGCGCAGCCAGGCTGGGGCCTGCATCGCAGCTGGCCTGCCGCATGCAGCAGTGGCAGCACGCCGTAACTGCACGGCTGCTGGCGCTGCCTGCAAAAATGGCCGGTTTTCCTGCGCCGCTTCGGCTGAGCGAAGAAGACGCCATGATGCTCGCCGCCATGATTGCGGGCGATCGCACCTATCTCACGCATTCGCTGCGCGCCGGATTCGAGCGCACAGGCTCATTCCATATGCTGGTTGTCTCCGGCTTCCATCTGGCTGTTGTCGCAGGATGTTTTTTCTGGATTGCAGGCAGGCTGCGCCTGCCGCGCCTGCCCATGACGATTCTCACAATCGCTGCAACATCTGCTTACGCGCTTTTTACCGGCTTCGCCACGCCTGTGCAGCGGTCGCTATGGATGGTCATCCTGTATCTTCTTGGCCGTCTTGTCTACCGCGAGCGCAGCCCGCTGAATGTCATCGGCTTTGCCGCGCTGGTGCTGCTTGCCGTGAGCCCTCGCAGTCTCTTCGATGCGAGCTTTCAGATGACGCTGCTTGCGGTAATCGCCGTCGCCGGCCTTGCGCTGCCCCTGCTGAACGCGACCATTCATCCATACGCCCGAGCCGCGCGAGACCTGCGCCTGGCAGCGATCGATATCAAACTTCCGCCGGAACTGGCCGAGTTTCGCGTGATGCTGCGGATGGTCGCCGTGCGGCTGGCGCGCGCCATCAATGGCTTTGCGGCCTGGCGGGTTTTTCCCTGGGCAGTGCGCGCCTTTATCCGCGCAATCGATCTCATGGTCGTCGCATGCATTGTCGAGCTGGTCATGACGCTGCCCATGGCCGTCTATTTTCATCGCATCACGCTTTACGCATTGCCCGTCAATCTGCTGATTCTGCCGCTGCTCGCCATTCTCATGCCCGTCGCGCTGCTCACCGTTCTGGCGCTGGCTGCCTGGCCTGCGGCTGCTGTTTTTCCTGCCGCAGCCACCGCGCTTGTGCTGCACTTTAGCCTCCGGCTGGTGCGGATCTTCGGTTCCATGGCGATGGCGGATTATCGCATCGCCAGCCCGCTCCATTGGCAAGCGGCTGCTTTCTGCCTTCTGCTGGCCGCGGCCATCGCCATGGCGCATTTCGGCGTTTTGTATGCGCGGCTGCGGCGGGCCGTATGGGTTGCTCTCCTGGCCGCCGGCCTCGTCGCGGTTCTGCCGCGCCCAATTGACCGGCCCCGGTCGGCGCTGCTGGTCGAGGCCATCGATGTGGGGCAGGGCGATTCGATTCTTCTCATTGCGCCTGACGGCAAAACATTGCTTGTCGATGCAGGCGGCTTTGGCGGCGGGCCGCGCCAGGCTCCGCAGGACTTCGATATCGGCGAGGAAGTGGTGTCGGCGGCGCTATGGTCGCGCGGCATTCGCCATCTGGATGCGGTCGCGCTCAGCCACGCTCACTCCGACCACATGGGCGGCATGCCCGCCGTGCTGCGCAACTTCCATCCCGCAGAGCTGTGGGTGGGCAGCAATCCGCATTTTCCCGCCTATGACAGCCTGCTGGCCGAGGCGGCTGCGCTGCATGCGCGCGTGCTCAGCTTCCGTGCCGGAGATCGCTTTACATTCGGCCCGGCGCAGGTCGAAGTGCTGGCGCCCTTCGCCGATTATCGGCCCGGCGTCGAGCCATCGAACAACGATTCGCTGGTGCTTCGCGTCGCTTACGAAAAGACATCGGTTCTGCTCGAAGGCGACGCCGAGGAGCCGATTGAGAAGGCCATGCTTGCCGAGCCCGATCTGGCGAGCACTCTGCTCAAGGTCGGTCATCA
>DATGLJ010000154.1:0-10393 GCA_035294185.1 Occallatibacter sp.
CTCATTGATTGAAGTTCGCGATGTGAAGAAATGGATCCGGAACGGCGCGCGCCGCGTGGAGATCCTCAGGGGGATTTCGCTGACGATTCCTGCCGGCCAGTTTGTGGCGGTTGTGGGCGCAAGCGGCAGCGGGAAGAGCACGCTGCTCGGACTGCTCGCCGGGCTCGATTCGCCCAGTTCGGGCGAAATCTGGCTGGATGGCGCGCCCATCCACAACCTGGCCGAGGCGGAGCTGGCCGCTGTGCGCGGGCGCAGGATCGGCTTCGTTTTCCAGTCCTACCAGCTTATCCAGACGCTGACCGCTCTTGAAAATGTTCTGCTGCCCTACGAGCTTAACCGCGAAGGCAGCGGCCTGGAGCGTGCGCGCCGGCTGCTTGAAGAGGTAGGCCTTGCCGAGCGCATGGATCACTATCCTGTGCAGCTCTCGGGCGGCGAGCAGCAGCGCGTTGCGCTGGCGCGGGCTTTCGTGGCCGAGCCGTCCATCGTGATGGCGGACGAGCCTACGGGCAATCTGGATTCGGTGAACGGCCGTCATGTGCTCGACCTTTTGCTCGAACGCAACCGCCAGGCCGGGACCACGCTGGTGCTGGTCACGCACGATCCCGAGGTTGCCGGATGCGCCGATCGCAGGATTACGCTGAAAGACGGCCTCATCGTCGAAGACACGCTGCCGCAGGCAAACGAATCAGGATTAGCCGATGCACTCGCCCGAAAACACGACAAGCACTAAGCGCGCTTTGAGCTGGTCGCGCGCCGCGGCCATCGCCGGCCGCGACCTGAAATCCGCGCCGGGCAAATTCGCCTTTGTCGTGCTCTCGGTTGCCGTGGGCGTGGCGGCGCTGGTGGGCGTGCGCGGGCTGAGCGTGAGTTTTCGCGGAACGCTCTCCGGGCAGGCGCGTTCGCTGATGGCCGGCGATCTGAGCGCGCGCATGGCGCACACTCCTACGGCCGGCGAACGGGCGAAAACCGATGCGCTGTTGCGCCAGAACCCCGGCATGCGCGCGACGTGGACAACCGAGACGGTTTCGATGGCCTCTGCGCCTCCTGATCCGGTGCCGATTCTGGTTTCTCTGAAGGCCGTTGACCCCGGTGAGTATCCGTATTACGGCGCGGTACAGCTCAATCCGCCGATGAGCCTTGCGCAGGCGCTCAACGCCGATTCAGCAGTCGTCGCACAGGAGTTTCTCATTCGCCTGAATACCCGTGTCGGCGGAACGCTGCGGCTGGGCGGGCGCAAGTTCAAAATCGCAGCAGTGCTCGCCGAAGAGCCGGACCGCGTCATGGCCGGCGCCGGCATTGGGCCGCGCGTCATGATCTCGCAGGCCGCGCTGGCCGAAACCGGTCTGGCCGGGCCGGGCAGCAGGGTGAATGAGCGATTGCTTGTCAGGCTTCCGGCGCAGCCGCCGCGCGGGCAAAGCGCCGCGGAGCAGCTCGCGGCAGTGCGCGCCCAGCTCGAATCCGCATTGCCCGACGCGCAGGTGATCGACTATCGCGAAGGCAATCCTGCGATCGCGCGCGGACTCGACAACGCCACCTCGATCCTCAGCCTCATCTGCCTGGTAGCTATGGCGCTCGGCGCCATCGGCGTGGCGATGGCCATGCACGCGCACCTTGCGCAGCGCATGGACATGCTCGCCATCCTCAAGGTCATGGGCGCGCGCTCCGCGGATCTGCTGCGCATTTTCCTGCTGCAGACGCTCGCGCTCGGCTCTGCAGGGGGGCTGCTGGGCGCAGCGGCCGGCATAGTCGTGATGACGGCGCTGCCTGCGGCTTTCGGCAATCTGCTTTTCGTCAGGCCCGCGTTTGTGTTCCCCTGGCAGTCGTCGCTCGCCGGCCTGGGGACCGGGCTGCTCACTACATTATTGTTTTGCCTGCCGCCGCTGCTCGAGGTGCGCGCTGTGCGCCCGGTGCTGGTGTTGCGGCGTCTTGTAGAACAACGCCCACAGAGCATCGCGGACTGGCTTTCGCTCTGGTGGGCGCGGCGTTTGCAGCTTGGCATCGCGGCTTCTGTCGTCGCCGCGCTCGCCGCAATCGCCTGGGCGCTTTCCGAATCGCCGAAAGTCGGCGCCTGGTTTGCATTTCTGTTTGCCGGCGCGCTTTTGACGCTGCTTGTGCTTGCATGGCTGGCGCTGCGCGCCATTCGCTTCGCGCTCGATCGCGTGCGGCTGCGCCTGCCCTCGTCATTGCGGCACGGCCTTGCGAACCTCTACCGGCCGGGCAATCAATCGGCTGCGGTGCTGGCCGCGCTCGGCGCCGGCGTCATGCTCATCCTGGCGGTTTACCTCATGCAAGCGGCTCTGCTGCGCGACCTGCGCGAGACGGCCTCGCCGAAACTGCCGAACGTCTTCCTGATCGACGTCGGTACAGACGAAGTTGCCGGCGTGCAATCGTTCTTCGCCCATCAGCCGGGGGTTACGCAGCCGCTCGAACTCATGCCGATTGTTCAGGGCCGGTTCGTCTCCATCAATGGCCGCCAGGTGGCCACCATGCGGGGCCAGCACTACCCGGTGCGTATGCTTGAGAATGCAAGCCTGAGCTGGGCCGATGCGGCCCCTGAGGGCGACAAGATCGTCTCCGGCGCGTGGTGGAAGCAGAAGGACCAGCAGGTCATCGCTGTCGACGACGGAGTCGCAAAACGCTTACGCCTCGGAGTCGGATCGCAGATGGTGCTTGAGACGGGCGGCGTCGAGCACACGCTGCGAGTAGCGGCCATCTTTCGTGCCGACGGCCAGCACCTGGGCGCGCGCGTGGAGTTTGTTGTGCCGTCGGCTCTCGCCGCGGGCCAGGCGACGACCTGGTACGGCGGCGCGCATATGAAACCGAACTCGATTCCGGAGATGGAGCGCGAGCTCTTCGCCGCCTACCCGACGATTACCGTCGTGAATATTGCCGATGTGCTCGACCGCATCGAATCGGTCGTCAACCAGATCGCGTTTGTGATTCGTCTGCTGGCCGGCTTTTCGATTCTCGCTGGCCTCATGATCCTGGCGTCGAGCATCGCCGGCACACGCTTCCGCCGCATGCAGGAGGCGGTCGTGCTCAAAGCCCTCGGCGCTACGCGCATGCGCATTGTACGCACCTATAGCGTGGAGTTCGCCGTGCTGGGCGTGCTTGCCGGCGCCGTCGGCGTTGTCTTTGCCAACCTGCTCGCGCGCGTTCTGCTGCGCCGCATGGAGATCGGATTCCATGTTGCGTGGGGCGCTGCCGCCGCGGCGCTTGCGGGCACTGCCGTTCTGGCTACGGCCACCGGATGGATCGCCGGCTACCGCATCCTTGGCCTGCGTCCGCTTGAAGTGCTGCGCGAAGAGTAAGGCGGCCAGAGACAGAGACTGCACCTGCCCGGCGCGCTTTCTCGCCGCCTGTTTTTCAATGTTCCCCGGCCGTTTCGGCTTCGGGCAGAATATCGTTTTCGCGCGCCACCCAGACATACATCGTGGGCAGCAGGAAGACGCTCATGGCCAGGTTAGCGATCAGGCCGCCGACAATGACGATGGCAAACGGCCGCTGCGAGTCCGAGCCAATCGCATGCGACACGGCTGCCGGCAGCAGGCCGAGCGTAGCCACCAGCATGGTCATCATGATGGGCCGCAGCCGCAGCACCGCGCCTTCGACGGCGGCATCTTCGACCGAGCGTCCGCGCACGCGAAGCTGGTTGATGTACTCGAGCATGATCACGCCCGTCTGCACCGAAACGCCGAACAACGCCAGGAATCCGACCTCCGACGAGACGCTGAAGTTGGTTCCCGTGATCAGCAGCACCAGCAGGCCGCCCACGCTGGCCATGGCCACCGTGGCCAGAATCAACAGCGCCCATTTAAACGAACGGTACATGGTGTAGAGGATGATGAAGATGAGCAGCACCGTAAGCGGGACGATAACGGCCATGCGCTTTTCGGCGCGGACTTCGCTCTGGTACTCGCCTTCCCAGCCCAGATGGTAGCCGCGCGGCAGCGTCACCTGCTGGTTCACTTTCCGGATTGCCTCGCGCACGGCATCGCCCAGCGCGCGGTTGCGCACGCTGTACTTGATGGCCACGTAGCGCTCGTTGTTTTCGCGGTAAATCTCCGAGCCCTCGTCGGTCTCGCGGATATCGCTTAGCTGAGCCAGCGAGACGCGCTCGCCGGAAGGCGCCAGCAGCCGGATGTTTTCGATGGCCTCGCGTGTATCGCGGTACTGCGGCAGGTAGCGCAGCGTTAGGTTGTACACCTCTTCGCCTTTGTACACCTGGCTGACGGCGTCGCCGCCCACGGCGGTCTGGATCGCGTTCTGCACATCGGCCACGTTGATGCCCCAGCGCGCGGCCCGGGCGCGGTCGACCGTAACATCCAGGTCGGGCTGCCCGGTGACCTGGAAGACGCCGAGATCGGTGATGCCGGGAACACGGCTCATGACGGAGGCAATCCGGGCGGCGAGATCTTCGAGGGTATGCAGGTCGGAGCCGTAGACCTTCGTGGCCAGCTCGCCCTTCACGCCGCTCACAGCTTCTTCCATGTTGTCTTCAATCGGCTGCGAAAAGCCCCAGATGACGCCGGGAAAGTTTTTCTCGAGCTGTTTTTGCATCGAGGCGATCAGGTTGTCCTTGTTCTGGCCGAAGATGGGCCGCCACTGCTCCTTCGGCTTCAATCCCACGTAGTACTCGGTATTGAAGAATCCGGTATGATCGGTGCCGTCGTCGGGCCGCCCGGTCTGGCTGGTGCACTCGGTCGCTTCGGGATACGAGCACAGCAGGATGCGCGCCTGATTGGCGACGCGGACGCTTTCGTCGGGCCCGGCGCTCTGTTGGAGCGTTCCGCGCACCCACAGGGCTCCTTCGTCCAGATGCGGCAAAAACTCCGACCCGATCACCCCGCTGAAAGCCAGAAAAGCCGCCAGCAGCAAGGCCGCCACGCCGCCCGTGAGCACGATGCGATGATGGCGGATTGCCCACGTGACGCCGCGGCGATAGTGCGCGCGCAGGAACTCCATGAAAGGGTTCTTCCACTCGTGTGCGCCATTGCGAAAGGCGAAGCTGCTCAGCACCGGCGCCAGGATCATGGAAAATGTGAGAGCACCCAGCAGCGCGAAGGCCACTGTCCAGGCCATGGGCCGAAAGAGGCGTCCTTCGACGGCCTGCAGCGTGAAAATGGGCAGGTAAGCGGTGATGATGATGCCGATGGCGTAGAAGACCGGGCGCTGCACCTCGTGGGCTGCCGCGCCGATGCGCTGCAGGTTGCTGCGGCCGTCCCCGTCCGGCCGCGACATGTGGCGCACAATATTTTCCACCATCACCACCGCGCCATCGACCACCATGCCGAAGTCCAGCGCGCCGAGAGAGAGCAAATTTGCCGGCACATGCCGCAGGTCGAGGCAGATGGCCGCAAACAGCAGCGAAAAGGGAATCGTCAGGGCCACGATCATGGCGCCGCGCACGTTGCCGAGGAAGAGAAACAGGATGATCGCAACCAGGATCATTCCTTCGGTGAGGTTGTGCAGCACCGTGTGGGTAGTGAACCTGAGCAGCTCGCTGCGATCGATAAAGGGCACGAGCTTTACGCCCCTGGGCAGAATCTGGTCGTTGAGCTGCTTCACCTTCGCGTGGATGCCCTCGAGCGTGGGCTGTGCATCGGCGCCTTTCTGCAGCGCGGCAATGCCCGAAACCACGTCGTCGTTGTCGATCAGCCGGCCCTGCGCATCGCGGTACGTATCGCCGAACTGGCCGAGGCGGATCATCGGCCCCTGCTCCACGGTGCCGATATCTTTCACGCGCAGCGCCGTTCCGTTCTTGCTGGTAATGACGGTGTTCTCGATGTCGGCCAGGTTTTCAACCTGACCTACCTCGCGCACGTTGATCTGCTGGTTGCCGGCCTGGATAAAGCTGCCGCCGCCGTTGGCGTTGTTATTGGCCAGTTGCTGCGCCACCTGCGAAATGCTCAGCCCGTAAGAGACCAGCTTGTCGGGGTCGAGGCGCACCTGGTACTCGCGCGTCGGTCCGCCGAACGGGTTGATGTCAACCACGCCCGGCACCGACTTGAGGTTCTTCTCCACCACGAAGGTCTCGAGCGACTTCAGGTTCATCACGTCGTATTCGGGATTGGAGCTGCGCAGCGTGTAGAAATAAATCTGGCCTACCGGGCTCCAGTCGGTGCCCATCTGCGGGACGACGCCGTTCGGCAGGTTTACCTGCGAAAGGCGCTCGAGAACGCGCTCGCGGTTTTCAAAGTCGGTGGTCTCCTCGCCGAAGACCATCTCCACCGTCGACAGGCCGAAGATGGACCAGGAGCGCACGTGCGCCACGCCGGGGATGCCGTTCATGGCGATCTCGATCGGGATCGTCACCTGCTGTTCGATCTGTTCGGCTGAGATGCCCGGCCACTGCGCTATGACATCGACGTAGTTGTTGGCGACATCCGGATAGGCTTCCACCGGCAGGTTGTGAAACGAAACAATGCCCCAGGCGAACAGCAGAATGCCGAGAGCAAGCACCAGGACGCGGTTCTGAAGCGAGAAGTCGACCAGCTTCCGGATCATTGCGCCTCCACCGCGCCTTCAAGCGCCACCACGTCGCGAACTACCTGCTGGCCCGGCGCAATCCCTGACAGGATCGTCTGCCGGTCCCCGGGCAGCATTTCGCCGCCGGTTACCTCGACGCGCCGGAACTGGCTGCCTCCTGCCGGTACATATACCCAGTCGCGATCATGCAGGTGAAGAATTGCGCTCGACGGCACGACGGCGCGGGGAATGGCGTTGCGCCCGGTGAGCGTGGCCGTGACAAACATGCCCAGCCGCAGAAGGTTCCCGGGATTGGCCACCTCGATGCGCACTTTCGCCGTGCGGAGGTTGGGGTCGAGCACCGGTCCGATGTCGCTTACCCGTCCGGTCAGTGGGCGATCGGGGTAGGCGTTGATCACGATCCTGGCATCCTGGCCGAGATGCACCTTTGGCAGGTCGTTTTCATACACGTCGCACAGGATCCAGACATTGCTCAGGTCGGCGATGGTGAAGGCTGTCGCCGTGCCGGACAGGCTGACGCCGGCAGCGGCCGCATTGGTGACGTTTTGCGCGACGATTACGCCTGAAATCGGCGCGTAGACGTGAACGATATCAGTTGGATGCTGCTTGTCCACGCCCAGAATCTTCAACTGCTGCTCGGCGGCGGCAAGATCGGCCCTGGCGTCGTTTTCGGCGTCTTCTGCCTGCTCCAGCATGGCCTGGGAAATGGCTCCGTGGCTGTAGAGATCCTGCGCGCGGATGTACGCCTTGTTGTTCATCTGCTCGTCGTTGACGGCCTTGAGATATGTGTCGAAGGCGGCGGTTACGTCGGCGCTCTGCACGGTCATCAGCAACTGGCCCTTTTTCACGTTGTCGTCGAGACGCGCCCTGATATCGACAACGCGCCCGTTGGCCATCGAGATCACCGGGACCTCGCGCGAGATATCGGGATTCACTGTTCCGGTGACGCTCAGCGTCTCGGGCTGATCGACACGTTCGGCAGTCGCCAGCGGATACCGCTCGGGGTGGTCGATGTTGACAAGGTTTGCGTCGCCGGTCTCGATCGGCTGCTGTGTTTTTACTTCGCCGTCGGCCGGATCGAATTTCTTCTGGCAGCCGCAGAAGACAAGGGTGACGGCGAGAACGGCGGCCAGCCTCGGAACTGCTCCGGAACAAGAAAGAGATTTCATGGATTCACCTCGCCTCCGACAGCAAGATTCAGTTGCGCCACCGAGGTCAGATAGGCCCCGATCAGCTGCGCATACGCCAGCTGCACCTGGCGGTAATCGCTCTGCGCGTTCAGAAAATCCATCAGCGACGCGCCGCCGTGAAGGTAGGAATAGCTCACCGTATCCCTCACTTTGAGCGCCTCGTCGTTGTATTTGGCCTTGTACGACTTCAGCAGCGCTATGTTTGCTTCAACCTGCGCATAGGCCGAGTCCACGTCGCTGAAGACCTGCGCGCGCGCAGCCTCGCCGGCCTCCTGGCTGCGCTCGATGTCGATCTGGGTCCGCTTCTTCTCGCCCTGATTGCGGTCAAAGACGCGCAGCGGGATGTTCGCGCTCAGGCCGAGCGTCTGCGTCGCGTTGGGATTGTTTGTCGAAGCGTTCCATGTGTACCAGGCGCTGAAGGTCGGGTCCGCGGATCCGTTGGCAACAGCCAGCCTGTGGTTGGTCCGGGACTGTTCGACGGCCTGCATGGCCGCGCGCAGGTCGGGCCGGTTGGCGAGCGCCGCCTGCCGGAGCTGAACGAGCGGCTGCAGCCGATCCGAGAAATCGAACGGCCCGTCCACATCGAACTGGTCCACAGGCGTGCGGTCGTTGAGCATGGCGAGCAGCTGGATCTTCGCAGTGCGCAGGTTCACTATCGCCGTCTGCAGCTCGGACTCGTACTGCACGCGCAACAGCTCGATGCGGCTGAAGTCGATGTCGGCAATGTCTCCGGCCTTCAGCCGTTCGCGGCTGATTTCAATGATGTGGTCGTAGTAGTCCAGGTCCTGCTGCGCCACGCGCAGCACGTATTTGGCCTGGAGCGTATTCACAAACGCTCCGCGCAGCGCGAACTCCATGTTGCGCTTCAGGTCTTCGTGCTCAGAAGCCGCGATCTGTGCGCCTTCCTGCGCGCTTTCGAGGCGCAGCTCGCGCTTGTGGTCGCGCTCGTGCAGATAGCTCACGCTCGGCGAAACGAAGGTCCCGGCCAGCGGCTGCCAGACGCCGTCGTGCGGCGCAATCTGCGTGCCGTCCACGGTTGCGCCGAACTGCGGGTTGGGCCGCAGGTAGGCTGTGATCTCCTCGGCGCGCATCTCTTCGACTGCGTCGGCGTCCGCCCTGAGCGCGGGGTTATTGGCCTCGAATCTGGCCTTTACCTGGTCCCAGGTGAGCGCCTGAGCCGCCGTCTGGCCCGCCGGCAGCGCGCACAGCGCCGCAGCAACGGACAAAGGAACAAGAATTTTTTTCATGCCAAACCCTCTGCGCCGCGCAACCATGCGCGGCGAGTCGCAGGGGACTGCGCGGCCGGAAAATCCATGCAGCCCGAAAGCCGAAAACAGAAGGAGGGAGCGGGATCAGGCGGCCGGCGGCGGGCGGCTTTCGATGGGATGGAGCGCGGGATCGCTGGTGGCGGCGGCCGGCGCGCTGCTGGCGATCAACTCGCCAGGGCCCAGCGAAGGCCCGGCGAACAGGGGAACCGCCGCAGTTGCCGCGGCCGGAATCAACACGTGCGGGCGCAGCCAGTCGTGGTCGCGCTTGATGCAGGTTTCGATTTCGGCCGGGTTGCGTGCGGCGGTCAGGTCATCTGTCATGGAGATGGCCGGCAGCAGGATCAGGATCACAAGACCCAGTGCGACCATTTGCGTGCGCCGGCTGACTCTGCCCGGAGTTTCCTCGCGCGGCGCATAGCGGGCCCAGGCCCACAGCATCCACGCGGCCACAGCCGCCCAAGCGAGATTGAGCGTCAATTCCATGAACTGAAATCGATTCTACAGAACTTTTATGAGCTTAAGGTAAACGGAGCCGAAGTTTGGCCGGGCCCGGGGCTCATGCTTTGCCAGCTGATTGGACGCGGCAACAGGCGCAAAGGTTCGTAATCATCACTCCATGTGCGGGGATTTGAGGTCCATTTTGCCCAATCGCCGGGACAGTTCCCCCACCATCCCGGGCCCGAGCGGCAAAACGAGCCATGGCTCTGCGCCCGGGGCAGACTGTGATCCATCCGGGATCGCTTCGGTCCGTTTATGATCGGAATTGCGATGACCGGGTTTCCGCACGCAATGCTCCGCGAGATCTACGAGCAGCCTGAGGCGCTCGCCCGCACGTTTTCTCTCTACCTGGACGGCTCAGGCTTACGTCCGGAGGTAGCAGCCCGGCTGGCGATCTGGACCAATCCGGCAGGAGAAATCCTTATCGCCGCCTCCGGCTCCAGCCGCCACAGCGGGCTCTACGGCGAAATTCTCCTCGAAGATCTCTGCGGTCTGGCCGTGGACGTGGAGTACGCCAGCGAGTACAGCTGCCGCGGTGGCGGCGACCTCCGCCGTCCCAGCGTTCTCGTGCTTTCGCAATCCGGGGAAACGAGCGATACGCTGGCCGCGCTCGAAGAAGCGCGCCGCCAGGGCCTGCGCACGCTGGCCATCACCAATGCCGCTTCGTCCACCATGGCGACTGCCGCCGATGTCTCGATGCCGCTGGCGGCCGGCCCGGAAAAGGCCATCCCCGCGACCAAGAGCTTCACCTGCCAGCTCGCCGTGCTTTACATGCTGGCTCTCTATGAGGGCGTCCGTCTCAGCCGCATGAACGCGCTGGACATCTCCGCGCACATCGCGGGGCTGCGCGCCTTGCCGGAGCAGCTCGGCCTCTGCCTCGACCGCTGGCGTGGTCAGGCCGAAGCTCTGGCGCACAGTTATCGCGCAGCGGCGACGTTTCTCTATCTT
>DATGLJ010000155.1:0-4660 GCA_035294185.1 Occallatibacter sp.
TGTCGCGCGCCGCCTGCTTGAGAGCCTGCATGGGTGGATGCAGGAATTTATTCACCAGGCCGCGCGTGAGAGCTTCAATCGCAGCAGCCTGGTCGGGCGTAAGCGCGCCCAGCCGCGCCTGCACGCGCACCAGCTCGCTGCGGCGGATTTCCTCGCCGCGCCGCTGCAGGGCCACAATGGCGGGCGTCGCATTCACGGCGCGCAGCCGGCGGTGAAAGCGTTCGACCTCGGCGACGATCAGCATTTCGGCATCCTCGGCCTGGCGGCTGCGCTCCTGCATGTGAGCTGCGGCCACCTGCTGCAGATCGTCGACATCATAGACAAAGATGCCGTCGAGATCGTTCATCCCGGGATCGACGTCGCGCGGCACCGCGATGTCGATGAAAAACATCGGCCGGTTCTTCCGCGCATGCAGAAACGCGTGGCCATGCTCGCGCCGAAAGAGAGGCTGCGGCGCGCCGGTGGAGCTGATGACGATATCCGCTCCGCCGGCTGCCTGATGCAACTGAGCAAAATCGACCACCTGGGCGGTCACGCGCCCGCCGAACTCCTCGGCCATGCGCTCGGCGCGTTCTCGCGTACGATTGGCGATGAGGATCGTTCCCACGCCCTGCTCGACAAGATGCCGCGCGGCCAGCTCGCTCATCTTGCCGGCGCCTGCCAGAAGCACCGTCCGCCCGTTCAGCGAGCCGAAGATTTTGCCCGCCATCTCCACGGCAACCGAGGCAATCGAGACCGGATTCGCTCCGATGCCGGTTTCGCTTCGCGCCTTTTTCGCCGCCGCCAGTGCGCTTTGCAAAAGATTCTCAAGCTGACCGGCCACAGTGCCCGCGGCCCGCGCCGCGGCAAAGGCTTCCTTGACCTGCCCCAGAATCTGGGGCTCGCCCACGACCATCGAATCGAGGCTTGCCGCCATGCGGAAGAGATGGGCGACGGCATCCCTGTCGCGATAGGAGTAGAGATGCGGCGCGAGCGTGTCGAGATCGATGCCGAAGTAAGTTGCGAAAAAACCCTCCAGCGCAACCTCCGGCGCATCGACGGCAGCCAGCAGCTCCACGCGATTGCAGGTGGAAACAATCATGCACTCGGCGACGCCCGGCAGCGCGGCCAGCGCATGCAGCGCCCCGGGCAGCTCTTCGCGGCCGATGGCGATGCGCTCGCGCAGCCCGATGGGCGCGGTCCTGTGGTTCACGCCGATAAGCGCCAGACTCATAGCATCCAGAACCTGTGAACGCGGCTGATAAAGTTGGCGACCCAGACGGCCATCATGACCGCAAGGACGGCGCCCGAAATATAGGCTGCGCGCCGGCCGCGCAGCCCGGCCCCGCGGCGAATCAGCAGCAACAGCACGTAGACCGCCCACATGGCGAACGAAGCAATCACCTTCGGGTCGCGAAAATAGGCGTCGCCCAGCGCGGTTTCCTGCGCAAGCACCGAACCGATAATCAGCCCCACCGTCATGCAGGGAAAACCGAATTCGAGCGTGGCGTGGGCAATCCGCTCCAGCGTCTCAAGCGGCGGCAGCCAGTCGAAGGCCGACCGCAATCCGCGACGGCCGCTCCTGAGCTTCGACTTGATACGCCGCTCCTGAACGAGATAAAGCACCGACGCCAGCAGGCTGAAGCACAACGCCGCATAGGCCAGCAGCAGCGCCACAATGTGCGCCACCAGCCAGCTGGTGCGCACGCCTTCCGAGGGAAAGATGTAGCGGCCTGGCCCGAGCGCAGGAACGAAGACCAGGAAAAACGTAGCCGGCAGCGCGAAGATGCCCAGCGAGACGGCATCGTAAATCCACCACACCAGGAAGAAGAGTCCGGCCACCGAAAAGCCGAGCAGCGACTCTACTTCGCGGACGCCTACGGGCATCCAGCGGTGCGCCTGCACCAGCATCTCGACCGCCGATACGAAATGGAAGAAAAACGCCAGACCGGCCAGATGAACGCAGGCTCTGCGCCACCGCTCGGCGCTGTAGAAAACCGCCGGAACGACGGCAATACAGCCGGCAGCGTACAGAAAAGCGGCGACTCGGAGCCAGAGAAGATACATCCCGATCTCACTTTAAAAGGCTTACAGGCGTTCCACTGTGCCGTTGGTCACCGCCGGCCGGCAATCCGGCGCTCCGCTCGCCTGTAAACGCGCGCAAACGTCTATGGCTTCTATGGTAAATGGAACGGGCTGAAAAATGCTTCGCGGGCGGACCTGCGGTCGCGGGTCAGTTTGCAATCGCATTCCCTCCGGGGCTAAGGCCCGGAGGCATTTTGCCCGACCGATGTGCGGGCTCAGGCCCATACCCTTCAAACTGACCCGCTACCGGCCCTGCAGGCCGATCTCAGCGGCCGCCATGAATTGCGATCGAAGCCATCCGGCTGTGGAATTCCTGCCCTGTTTTGCACGGCTTCCTGCTACCCCTGACAGCTTCCCGCACGTTACCCTAAGGAATCGTGATCAGGGACGAACAACCGGCAGCCGATGCGGCCCGCGCCGCCGTAATGGAAGCCGGGCCGAGGAGCGAAAAACGGCCCGCGGCCGAAGCCTCTCTCTCCTCCGAGCCGGCCGGCGCAGAGGGCGCAGTCCAGGCCGAGACGGCCAGGGGCTCTGCCCGCCCGCCGCTTCCGGCTGAGAAGAACGCCTCCGAATTGACCCCCTTTATGCGCCAGTGGGCCGCCGCCAAGCGTGAGAATCCGGATGCTCTGCTCTTCTTCCGCATGGGCGATTTTTACGAGCTGTTTTACGAGGACGCAGCCGTCGCCAGCCGCGAACTGCAGCTCACGCTGACGGCGCGCGACCGCGAGCGGCAGGTGCCGATGTGCGGCGTGCCCTACCACGCAGTAGAGCAGTACCTGTCAAAGCTGCTGCGCCGCGGCTACCGTATCGCGCTCTGCGATCAGATGGAGGATCCGAAGCTCACCAGGAAGATCGTTCGCCGCGAGGTGACGCGCGTGCTCACTCCGGGCACCGCGCTCGATGCGTCGCTCGGTCAGGAGCAGAACAACTTTCTCGCGGCGTTCTTTGAAACTGGAAGCGGAGCCGGCGCGGTCTGCGCGATTGCGCTGCTCGATGTCTCCACCGGCGACTTTCGCGCGGCCGAGTTCCGCGGCGAGAACGCCCGCGCTCAGGCTGTGGAAGAATTGCTGCTGTCTGCTCCCAGCGAGGTGCTTGCGGCCGACAGCGCTGAATTGCCGGTTCAGCTCGACCGCATACCGGCACGCACGCGCGTGGACGACTGGGTCTGGACCGCCGAGTTCGCCATACCGCTGGTCGAGCGGCAGCTTAACGTGCGCTCGCTCGAAGGCTTCGGCCTGGCTGGCCATGATTCCGCAGCCATCGCCGCGGGTGCGGTGCTGCACTATGTCCGCACGACGCAGAAGAACGAAGCGCTGCATATCGACAGCCTGAAGTTCGAGGAGCACTCGACCGCGCTCGAACTCGACCAGGCGACCGTGCGCAACCTGGAACTGGTCGAGCCGCTGTTTGCCGGGCAGGACGATCGGGCCACGCTCTTTCGCACGCTCGACGCCTGCCTGACGCCCATGGGCAAGCGCCTGCTGCGCGCCGCCATCCTGCGCCCGCTCAAAGATGCTGCACAGATCGAAGCGCGCTTTGAGGCCGTGGCCGAGGCCCACGGCGACCTGCTTAAACGCGAGGAAATCCGCCGCGCCTTTGCCGGCATTCTCGACCTGGAACGTTTGCTCGCGCGCCTGTCACTCGACTCGGCCGGCCCGCGCGACCTGCGCGCTCTGGCCGCAAGTCTTGGCCGCCTGCCGGTCCTCAAAACCGCGCTCAACGCCATGACGGCGCCCCTGTGGCGCACGATCGGCTCGCGCCTCGACACCCTCGATGAGGCCGCCCGCGAGATCGAGCGCACGCTCGTCGCCGAGCCGCCGCTTACGCTGGCCGATGGCGGCGTCATTGCTTGCGGCGTCGACGCCGAGCTCGACGACCTGCGCAGCATCTCTTCCTCCGGCCGGCAGGCCATCGCCGCAATCGAGGAGCGCGAGCGCCAGCGCACTGGCATCGGTTCGCTCAAGGTGCGCTATAACTCCGTCTTCGGCTATTACATCGAAGTGACCAAGGCCAATCTCCCGCTGGTTCCGGCCGACTACGAGCGCAAACAGACGCTGGTGAACGCCGAGCGATTCACGACGCCCGAACTCAAGGAGTACGAGCGAAAAGTCTTAACCGCGCACGAGCGCTGCATCCAGATCGAGAAAAATATCTTTGCGGAGCTGCGCCGCTCGGTGCTCGCCAACGCCGGCCGCATCCGCCGCAGTTCCGCGGCCGTTGCCGAGGCCGATCTCGTGGCCGGCTTTGCCCATCTCGCCGCCCTCCGCCGCTACGTGCGCCCGCAGCTTGCCGACGAACCCGTGCTGGAAGCTGCGGCCGCGCGGCATCCGGTCATTGAGCAGTGGATGGAAGAGACGCACGAGGGCCGCTTTATCGCCAACGACCTTTACCTGAACGCCACCGAACAAGGCCCCAGCCTGCTGCTCATTACAGGCCCCAACATGGGAGGCAAAAGCACGTACCTTCGCCAGGCGGCCATGCTGGTGCTGATGGCGCAGATGGGCAGTTTCGTCGCCGCCGATTCGCTGCGCCTCGGCCTGGTCGACCGCATTTACACGCGTATCGGCGCCAGCGACAACGTGGCCCGCGGCCGGTC
>DATGLJ010000156.1:0-11294 GCA_035294185.1 Occallatibacter sp.
GCGCGCCAGCAGTGCGCCGGCCTGCGCCACAATGAACCGTCCCGGCTCGATCAGCAGGCGTCCATCGAAGCTGCCGAGCGCGCGATCGACAGCCGAGGCGTACTCCGCTACCTTGGCCTGCGCGTCGAATGCGCCGCTATGGTAATCGATGCCCAGCCCGCCGCCGGCGTCGATCGAGCGCAGCACGATGCCCTGCTGTGCAAGCTGGCGCACCAGCCTGCGCAGCCGATCGAGCGCCGCGCCGAATGGCTCTGCCGAGCGGATCTGCGAGCCAATGTGAACGCTTACCCCATGCGCCTCAAGCCAGCGGCTGGCTGCGCCGCGCCGATAAATCTCCGCTGCCCTGCGAATGTCGATGCCGAACTTGTGCTCGCGAAGACCGGTAGAAATGTACGGATGCGTGTCGGCAAAAACATCCGGATTCACGCGCAGCGCAAACCGCGCCCGGCGCTTCAGCCTGCGGGCGCGCGCGGCAAGCAGGTCCAGCTCGGCCTCGCTCTCCACGTTGAATTCGAGGATTTCCGCCTCGAGCGCGCGGTCGATCTCCTCTGCCGTTTTGCCCACGCCGGAGAAAACCACGCGGCCGGCAGCCCCCGGCGCTGCCGCCAGAACGCGTTCCAGCTCGCCGCCGGAGACAATGTCGAACCCCGCGCCGCAGTCGGCGAGCAGTTTAAGGATGGCGAGCGTCGAGTTGGCCTTTACCGCATAACAGACCAGGTGCTCGCGGCCGGCCAGCGCCCGCTGGAAGAGCCTGAGCCGTTCGACAATCTGATCGGCGGAGTAGACATAAAGCGGCGTGCCATAACGCCGAGCCAGGCTCGTGAGCGCAACGCCGCCACAGTGGAGAACGTCGCCGCGGCGCGGATATATAAACGGACGTGAAGAGATAAAGCTTCGATCAGCCACGAATCCGGTCCAAAATCTGCAAAGTAATTCCGAAAAAGTTGCAGGATACTTCGAGACTAACAGGCGCGTGTCAGGAGGCCGGCCCTTTTGTCTGCAGCCGCAGCTCCGCTCGCCGCCCGAGTTCGGCGTCGACGCTGCCCTGCTTGCGCCGAGCCTTCGTTCGCCCTGCTTACAGAAGAGCGCGGCTATCCGCTGGCAACCGACAAAGGCATCCCCCGGCCTGCTGAATCATCTGCACCGGCAATCTTCCCAGGTCCTTCTGCCGTTCAACCAATATTGTTCCAGGAGCGATTCAACCCACTGGTCTAAAACCGCTCCATCTTCACGCGCACGACTTCCGGTTGATGATGAAACTGCAAGCCGCGGTCGGTTTCGTCTCCGTTCCAGAGCCGCACCGGCTTCCAGACGCCGTTCTCGTAGCTTTCCTGCTCTGCCGTCACAATATCGCTCCGCATCCACGGCAGCTTGCCCGGCAGATGGAAGATAACGCTGGCGTCTACGCCTGTGACGAGAAATTCATCTGGTCCGAGCCGCGCAATCAGCGCTGTCCCGTGCGCGTCCCTGGTTCCTGGCGCAGGCTGGCCGTCACGCTGCGGAAAACCAAACGCAACCGTCGCCTGCCAATCGCCGAAGTCGATCTCCTGCGTGGCCTCGCCGGGCTCTTCGACTGCGGTCTTCACCTTGCCGTCGAATTCCAGTTGTGCAATCTCGCGCTGCATCGGACCGATGAGCGCGAAGTTGGCGGCATGCCCGCTCCACGGCTGATCGCCGAGGATGTTCCAGCCGGTTCGATCCACGCCGAAAGGCGAGAAGCAGAGCGCGCCCTTGCCGAGAGCCATGAAAAAGTACTTGGCGAAATCATCGCTGCGCCCGGTCTCGGGAATCCACAGCGGATTATCGGGCCGCGCATAGGCATCGATGGTGGCCTGATAGAACTTCGGATCGGAGGAGTAAATATCCGGTCCGATCATGTCCAGGGACGGCGCGAGCGCGCGCCACAGGCCGATGAACTTCTGCACCGCGCCGCCGCTCGGATACTGCACTCCGGGAATCGGGATCTGCCGCTGCGGCAGCTCGGCGATAGGATAGCTGAGCCACACGTTGATATAGAGCGGAATCGCGAACTCCGCTTTGCCTGCCGCGGCAACTTCGTTGATGTACTTCGCCTGGTAGTACATCTGGAAAGTTTCATCCGCCTCGGCGCCGAAGACCTGCGCCCAGGAACCCGGCTGTCTGCGGACGATCGCCAGCAGGTCGGCCGGAACCGGCCCGGCAAAAAGCTCGTTCGCGTGCTCGGAATTATCGCGCACGCTGCCGATGTTGCCCGACTCGTTCTCCACCTGCACTGCAATCACCGTGTGCCGGTCGCCATCGATCTGCTTCAGGTGCCGCATCAGCGCTGCGAAGGCCGTTTTGTCCGCTTCGAGCGTGTCGCGTCCCAGCGGGCTGAGCACGTCAATCGGCTCTCCATCCGGACGGATCACCCGTGGAAAGCGCCGGCCGTCGCTCTTCACCCATGCCGGCGCGTAGTGCATATTGCCGTTCTTCCACGTGGCCAGCCACAACAGCACCGCGTGCAGATCGTGCGCCCGCGCGCCCTCCACAAGCGCGTCGACATTGGTGAAATCGAACTGCCCCTCGCGCGGCTCCATTTGTTCCCAATAGACCGGAGCCTCGATGGTGTTGGCATGCAGCGCCGCCATCGACTCCCAGACCTGCGGCAGTTCGCTGGGCCACGCGCTGGAGTTGTGAATCTGACCGCCGAGCACGAGAAACGGCCTGCCGTCGACGATCAGCGCATAGCGGCCATCCTTTTTCTCGATGCGCGGCGCCTCGGCGGCGCGCGCAGCCTGAAATGCCGCGGCGGCCAGCATGGCGAGAATACACAGGCGAATGACGAGCGAACGCATGAATGCCGTTTTTCTCCTTTGTCCGAGAATCATTCTGAGCTTAATTGATCGAACCCGGAGCTTCCATTCCGATTTGCTTTCCGAGTAAATCGGCGCGGCTGTGGGAATCGGCGCGCCGCGCGCCGTACAATGGGGCAATGATCACCGAATCAGCCGCGTTGCCGGCCAAGCCGCGCCAAGTCGATCTTGTGGGCGTGGGGCTGAATGCAACCGACACTCTGATTCCTCTTTCGCGCTACCCGGAGCGCGGCTCGAAGACGGAGTACACAGGCGCAAGCATACTGCCCGGCGGCCAGGTAGCCACTACGGTGGTCGCCTGCCAGACCTGGGGCATCTGCAGCCGCTACGTGGGCAAGCTGGGCGATGACGACGCCGCGCGCCTGCACCGCGAGGCCTTCGACCGCGCCGGCGTCGAGGCGCACATTATCACCGTTCCAGGCGGCGTAAGTCCGCAGTCGCTCATCCTCGTGGACGGCGGCGGGGAACGCACCGTGCTGTGCCGGCGCGACGACCACATGGCCCTTGCTCCCGAAGAACTCAGGCGCGAGTGGGTCGTCAATGCGCGCGTGCTCCATGTAGACGGCCACGACACCGCCGCAGCAACGCTTGCCGCCCGCTGGGCGCGCGAAGCCGGCGTGGCCACGGTAGCCGATCTCGACGACACCTATCCCGGCATCGAAGAGCTGATCGTCAACATCGACTACCTCATCGTCAACAAGGATTTTTCCTGCCGGCTGATGAATGAGCCCCTCGGCGAACGCAGCCTGGAGCGCGCGCTGCGCCGCATGCAGTCGCGGTACGGCTCGCGGCTCGCGGCCGCGACGCTCGGCGAAGACGGAGTGCTCGCCTGGGACGGCAAGGAAATGATCCATTGTGCGGCGTATCACGTACCCGTGGTGGATACCACCGGAGCGGGCGACATCTTCCGCGCCGGATTTATCTACGCGCTGCTCAAGGGCTGGCCGCTCGATCGGCAGCTTGATTTCTCCTGTGCGGCGGCGGCCATGAACTGCACGGCCCAGGGCGCGCGCGGCGGAATCCGGCCGGTGGCGGAGATCCTGGAACTGATGGCCACCGCGCCGCGCTACGAAAGCGCATACGGCGTAACTTAGGCCGTCCGCTATGCACCCGCAGGCATGGCAGCGGGTCAGTTTTGCAATCGCATTCCCTCCGGCGCTGAAGCCCATACCCTTCAAACTGACCCACTACCGCAGCCATGCGTGATGCGTCTAAGTAATGGGATTAAAATAAGGTTGAGCGGGTCCCGGTTATTCCGCGCGCATGGCCGCGATCTCCCCGGTCCCGCAGGGAGAAACACATGCCTTTGATGAAAACCTCGAATCCTGCCCTGGGCGAAAACACCTACCGCGATGTGGCGCGCATGCAATATGGCGGCACGATTGACGCGGCCGCCCGCATGACGCTCAACGGGACTGTGAACAAGACCGGCATCCTTCTGCTCTGCGCATTGGCCACAGCCGCGTGGACGTGGAACATCTTCATGCAGACCCAGGATCCGGCATCGGTGGCCGGCCTGCTTGTCCTCGGTGCGCTGGGCGGCATGGTGGTCGCGTTCGTGACTATCTTCAAGAAGGAATGGTCGCCCGTTACCGCGCCCGTCTACGCGCTGCTCGAAGGGCTTGTTCTCGGCGGAATCTCGGCTGTTTTCAACGCCCGCTATCCGGGCACCGCTTTCCAGGCCGTCGGCCTTACCTTCGCCACTCTGTTTGTGCTGCTGCTCGCCTACAAGGCGGGGCTCATCCGCGTTACCCGCACCTTCGCGCTGGGCGTGATTGCCGCCACAGGCGGCATCATGCTGTTCTACTTCGCCCAGATGATCCTGGGCTTCTTCCACGTCAACTTCTTCTCGAGCGTGTACGGCGCCGGCCCCATCGGTATTGCGTTCAGCCTGTTCGTCGTCGCAATCGCCGCGCTCAACCTGGTGCTCGACTTCAATTTCGTTGAACAGGGCGTGGCGTACGGAGCCCCTAAGTACATGGAGTGGTACTCGGCCTTCGGCATCATGGTCACGCTGGTATGGCTCTATCTGGAGATGCTGCGGCTGCTCTCGAAGCTGAACAGCCGCCGGTAAGGCTTTCGAACGAATCGACAACGCCCGGGCTCCGGCAGTGAGTTCGGGCGTTGTCGTGTTTACGCACCCCTCGATTTGCGGTTGTCGCCCGTGCGCCGCTGCGGATACAACTGTTAATGCATCGCCGGTATCCGGTCACGCACTCTCAAAACGCACTTTCGGAGCGGAAATGACGCGTCGTTCTCTTTGCTTGCTTGTGATTGGCTGCGTAGCATTCGGCAGCCTCGGTTCGGGCTTTGCAGACGATCTGCCGTGGTCCCAGCGCGCCGCCAATGCCGCTATCGCCCGCTGGCCCGGCGGAAGGCTCGCTTCGCCGCAGACTCCAGGCGTCTGGAACTACGAGCTGGGCACGCTGCTCGACGGCATGGATGCGGTGTGGCTGAACACCGCGGATGGACGTTACTTCCGCTACATCCAGAGTTCGATGGACGCGCTGCTCGGGCCGGATGGAACAATCCCCACCTACAAAGCCGACGAATATCAGCTCGACAACATTCTGCTGGGCCGCCAGCTTCTGCTGCTCTACCGCGTCACTCAGAAGCCCCTCTACCTGAAGGCCGCCACGGCGCTGTATGACCAGCTTGAACATCAGCCGCGCACGCCTTCCGGCGGCTTCTGGCATAAGCAGCGCTATCCGAATCAGATGTGGCTCGACGGCCTGTACATGGCAGAGCCGTTCTATGCCGAGTACTCTGCGCTCTCCCATCGTCCGGAGAACTTCAGCGATATCACCCACCAGTTCGTGCTGATGGAAGAGCATGCGCGCGATGCGAAAACCGGACTGCTCTATCACGGCTGGGACGAATCGAAGCAGCAGCGCTGGGCGAATCCGAGGACCGGGGATTCGCCCGAGCTCTGGGCGCGCGGCATGGGGTGGTACATGATGGCGCTGGTCGATACGATCGGCTACTATCCCGACGGCGATCCCGGACGATCGCAGTTGATCGCGATTCTGCAGCGCGAAGCTTCGGCAGTGGCGCGCTATCAGGATCCTGCTTCAGGGCTTTGGTATCAGGTCGTCGACAAACCCGCGGCAAAGGGCAATTACCTGGAATCTTCGGCCGCATGCATGTTCGTATACGCGCTGGCCAGGGGCGTGCGCCGCGGCTATTTGCCCGAGCGCTATCTCGAAAACGCCGAGCGCGGGTATCGCGGAATCCTCACGCGCTTCGTCAAAACCGGCCCGGATGGCGACGTTCTTCTCACCGATACGGTAAAGGGAGCCGGACTGGGCGGCAATCCATATCGTGACGGCAGTTATGCATACTACATCGGCGAAAAGCGCGCCACCAACGATCCCAAGGGCGTGGGCGCTTTCCTGCTGGCCAGCGTGGAGATGGAAAACGCGCAAAACGCCAGGCTGGGCCGCGGTGATACGGTGATGGTGGATGGCTGGTTCAACTCGCAGCAGCGGATCGATGCGTTCGGCCATCCGGAGTACTTCCATTACAAATGGGAAGCCGAGGATATGCCGGGTTATTCGCTCTTCGGGCATATCTTTCGCCAGTTCGGCGCGCAAACAAAAGCGCTTTATGCGGAACCTACCGCGGCCAGCCTGCGTGGCACACAGGTCTTCGTAATCGCATCGCCCGACAACCTGGATAAGAATCCGCACGCGCACTTTGCCAACGCCCGGGATGCCGAGCAGATTGCCGAGTGGGTAAAGGCCGGCGGAGTTTTGGCGATCATGGAGAACGATGCGTCCTTCGCCGATCTCGATCATTTCAACGTCGTCGCCGAGAAATTCGGCATTCACTTTAACAACGTGCTGCGCAAGCACGTAATCGGCACGCAATGGGAAATGGGCAGAATCGCAATCGCTGGCGGCGGGCCGATTTTTCACCACCCGCACACGCTGTATGTGAAGGATGTCTGCACCATTACCACCACGCCGCCGGCCAGGCCGGTGCTCAGCGAAGGCGGCGATATCTTCATGGCCACGGCAAAGTACGGCCGCGGAACCGTCTTCGCCATGGTCGATCCGTGGCTCTATAACGAATATACGGACGGGCGCAAGCTGCCCGCAGAGTATGACAATTTCGCCGCGGGAAAGGAATTCGTCCGCTGGATACTGGAGCAGGCGCCGCGGACAAAGTCAATCCCTGCCGGCGTTATGCAATCTCGATCTGCACCGGACCGATGAGCCCTGCGCTCATGAGCCCCGATGGATTCTCCGTCGCGCCGGGCCGAAACGGCCGCGGCTGGCGCAGAGCCATGCTGTTGAAGAGCGTGTTGGTCACCGCCACTTCCAGCATGTTTTCGCCCGGGCGCACGAAATCCGTAATTTCGACGCGATAGGGCCGCAGCAGCAGCGTGGCAACCCGCCGGCCGTTGACAGTGACCTCGGCGACATCTCTTACGATGCCAAGATCGAGAACCTTCCGGGAACCCGCATCGGCCGCACTGACCGTGAAGTTTGTTTTGTAAACCCCGCGCCCGGAGAAACCGCGCAGTTCGCTGTCGAGCGACCAGTCGATCAGTTCCGGCAAATCGCGGCGAAGAATGGCGCTCTTGCCGGACTGGACGAGGCCGGCAGCCGTGAACTGCCAGCTGCCGGCAATCTGTTCGGTGCGCGCTGCGCGTTCCGGAAGCAGTTTCGCCACCGGCAGCGTCGGACCTGCTGGATCGAAGACAATCAGCGCTGAGCCAAACGGCGGAACAGTGAGCTTTACGCGCACCCATGTCCCGTTGCGCGCAAACTCCGGAGCCGCCGCGATTTTGCCTGTCCATGGATCCCACAATTCGGGCGTTCCCTGCGCTTCGAACTCGGCATCCAGAAGCCTGGCCGCATCCGACTCGTTGCGCAGGAAGTATGCGTCGAGTTTGCCTGCCTTCTTGCGAATGAACGAAAAAGCCCTGCCGCGAAACTGAACGTCCGGCTGCACGATCCGCCTGAGAGTTCTAACGACGGACTCCGGATCGGCCGCGCCGTAAACATTCGAGAACCTGCGAGCTGCAGAGAGTGCCTCTGCGACCAGCCGGTTCCCTTCGCCGTTTTCCGAAAATCCATCGGACTGCCCCGGGATCGCGCCCGCAAACACTATCGGAAGCCCCGCTGCCGCAAATTTCCCGAGCTGCTCTGAGACGGCAGTACTCAGCGACTGCGCGGCAGGCAGAACCAGCGCCCGGTATCGCGATCCGCCCGCGGTCGCCAGCATGCGGCCGCGCACCGTGCACCTGGTAAGCGCATCCGCGTTGATGTGATCGTAGTTGTAGCCGGCGTCGAGCAGCGCCTGGTTGAGGCGCGGCGCCGGCGGCAACTCCTCGGCGCCGTGGATGAGATCGTTGCGGTAAAGCGCAGTCGCGGCGACGCTTTGCCCGACCTGCGAGACATACTGCAGGCGCGTGATATAGCTGTTGAGCTGCGCAAGGTGCGGCCAGAGAGGATTGAGCTCGTTGAACTGAGAAGAGTAATTCCCTTCTCCGAATCCGGTGAACGGGTGCCAGCCGGGCGCAGGAATTTCGGGAACGATGTAGGGAAAACCGTGGTAGACGATGGCGTTCACGCCGGCTGTGAGCGCCTCATCGGCGGCCAGCTTCATCTTCTCGGGAGTAGTCTGGTAAGCGGCGCCGGGCCAGACAAACGATTCGCTGCCGACAATGGAGCGGCCATAGACGTTGGCTGCCGACGCAGCCATCTTAAGAAAGTCATAGCCGCCGGCGTCGTAGAGCATCTCGGTTTCCGGAATGTCCGCTTCGCCGTAGATGCGCAATACGTCGGCGGGGGCGCCATGGGCCTGCGTGCGCGAGAGCAGGTTATGGCGGCGGGCCCATTGGTTGAACTGGCCGTAAAAGCGCTCGACCATCAGGTCCGAAACCGTCTGGCGATAATCGCGGCGCACCTGGCCGCCGATGCCGGCCATATCGTACTCGGGCAGGTCGATATACTCACCGAACGGCTCGACGTCGGTCTGCAATTTAAGAATGGGAAGATAGGGCAGCAGATCGTAACCGCGGCGCCGGCGAAACTCAGCCAGAAAGTCGTCGGTCCAATAGAGATTCGCCGCAACCTCCAGGCTGTCGCAGAAAATGGCGCGCAGGCCGTCGCCAAAGTACCGGCCGATATAGGGAATCGCATTGTCGCCTACCCGCTTTGCATGCGCCGCAAAGGCCGCCGAACTCAGATGATCCATCACGAGCTGCGGCCCCTGATCCCCGGCTCCGTTCACGCGCTGCACGGTTGGCACGGATGCGAAAACAAACAGCTGCCAGGTTCCCGGAGGAACCTCCCAGTTCAGCACGCCATCGGGGCTCAACCGGGACGTCAGATCGACCCATGCGCCGCGTTCCAGCTCGCCCGGCTTCACGACGGCATCGCCCCGTGCGCCATTTCCGTGAAATCGCCACTCCGCGCATTCGCCGCGCACGGCAACCACGGCAACGACTTTGGTTCGTTCCTTCAGCCGCTCGGGCCATCCCGCCGGCAGGCCTTTCAGAATATCGGCTCCGTATAACGGATCGCCATCGGTGACCGAAGGCACATGGATCTTCCCGTCGAATTTCGCAGGCCCCGAAACGGAAAGATGCGTCGAGCGCAATTCAACCGAGGCGAGCTCCGGCGTAATGGCTTCTCCTCCCCCGAACGGCCAGCCGGAGCCAAAGGTATAGTCAATGAACATTCCGCGGCTTCGAGCTTCTTCGATTGCGGCGGCGACGTGGCGGAAGAAGGACTCCGAAGCATAGCTGTTCATTTGCCGCCACTGCTCGTCAGAGAAAACATCGCGATTCAGGCCCTTGATAAAGGCCTGAATCTCGGCGCCGCCAAAGCCTGCTTTGTCGAGCACGTCGATTTCGCGGCGCAGTTCCTCATCCGCAACCAGATTGCCCGGCCACCACCATCGCGCGATGGGACGGTATTTTTTGCCGGGCGACTGAAATGCGCGGCGGAACTCATCCGCGCTGAGAATCTCTGCGCTCGGCCGGCTGCCGGCCCTCTGTTCTGCCTTTGCTGTAACGCCTTTGAGCGCCACTGCGCCGCCTGTCAGGACGGCTTTGCGAAGAAAGGTTCTGCGGCTGTGTCTCATAGGTGGGATCTCTTGAAATTGTACGGCGGAGAACTGGCAGGGCCCTATGGCACTCTCTTCCACCGGAAGCCTTGCCTGAATCGTGAGCGGACGAAATGCAACTGCGCGGGCTTCGGGTCATTCCCAGGCGACAGCGCGCGGCCATGACAGCCTGCACGGCGCAGTGCGCCATGCCCTGAGCCGCTGTGCGCACTCCACTGTTTTCGTGGGGGCTGTTGTTTTCCTGGCTGGATTTCCGTTTGCGATGGAGCAGGCCGGCATGGAGCCGGACTACAAAAAAAAGGCTCCTGTGGGACACAAGAGCCTTTTGCCTGCATTGCGCATTCCGGTCCCCGGGCTCGAAGACCGGGCCCGGCCGATATTCACCAGCCTTTGCGGATAGATTCCGCAGGCCTGTTCAGGCAACTACTTCGATACCCATGGAACGCGCCGTTCCCTTGATGCTCCTGATCGCCGCTTCCACTGAGGCCGCGTTCAGGTCGGGCATCTTCTGCGTGGCGATCTCGCGCACCTGCTTCTCGGTCACCTTGCCCAGCTTTTCCTTGTTGGGCGTGCCGGAACCCTTGGCGATGCCCGCCGCCTTCTTGAGCAGCACGGAGGCCGGAGGCGTTTTGGTGACGAAGGTGAAGCTGCGGTCGGCGTAAACGGTGATGACGACCGGAATGATCAGGCCGGCCATCTCCTTGTTCTGCGTGCGCGCATTGAACTGCTTGCAGAACTCCATGATGTTGACCTGCGCCTGACCCAGAGCAGGGCCGACCGGCGGCGCCGGCGTGGCCTTGCCGGCCTCGATCTGCAGCTTGACGTATCCAGTAGCTTTCTTCGGAGGTGCCATAAATCGGTTCCTTCGGAACCAGCTTTTCGCTCCTAGCTTCTAGCTCTGAGCTGGTCATGATCTGTGCAAATTTTGATGTTGCCTCTCAAGCGTTCGCATCAGACCGGGGCTCGCTAGGTAAGCACAACCGGCCAGAAGCCAGAAGCTAGTAGCTAAAAGCTGCAACTACTCAATCTTTTCCACTTTGCCAAATTCCAGCTCGACCGGCGTGGAGCGGCCGAAGATCGTCACCATTACCTTCAGGGTTTCTCGATCTTCGTTGATCTCGTCCACCACGCCATTGAAGTTGGCAAACGGCCCGTCGGTAATGCGGACCTGCTCGTTCTTCTCAAATTTGATCTTGAGCCGCGGCTTCTCCTTGGAGGTCTCGCTGCGGAAGAGGATCGAGCTGACCTCTTCTTCGCTCAGGGCAACCGGCTTGTCGCCGGTCCCCAGAAATCCGGTCACCTTCGGCGTGTCCTTGAGCACGTGCCACAGGTTGTTGTCCAGATCCATCTCGACCAGCACATAGCCGGGCAAAAAGACGC
>DATGLJ010000157.1:0-10135 GCA_035294185.1 Occallatibacter sp.
CGATAAAATCGCCCATTCGAAGGCCCGGCTATACTTGAAGGGAGTTATTTAATCTGTGCCTTCAAGCCCGCAAGCAGCCATGGAAACCCCCGGAACGGTGCCGTCCGGCTCGTGCCGCGCGGAACTTGAGCGCGTACTCAATAGCAGAACGTTCTCCAAATCGGCGCGGCTGCGGGCTCTGCTTGAATACATTGCGAAATGCTCTCTGGAGGGCCGGCTTGAAGATCTTTCGGAACAGCAGATCGGCATCAGTGTTTTTCACCGTCCTCCTGGCTACAACTCGACCGAAGACACGATTGTCCGCGTAAGCGCCCGGCACCTGCGCGAACGGCTCGACCTTTATTACCGGGACGAAGGCAAAGGCAATCCGTGCAGGGTGGCTGTGCCGAAAGGCAGCTACGTGGCTACGTTCCATGCAGCGCCGGCGCAGGGCGCGGCCTCCGGATCGGCGGCCCTTTCGGCTGCCGCTCCTGCTGCTTCAGTCACGCCCGTGCGCAGTGAATCCGGCGCTGCAAAGGCCGGCGCTGCCCGGCGCGCCGGCTGGATGCAAAAGACGCGGCTGGCTCTGCTCGCCTGCGCATTTCTGGTTATTGCACTGCTTATGCGGCTTTATCAGTCCTATCGCTTGCAGCCGCAGCCGCAGCCGCAGGCGGAGCGGGCGCTCGAGTCGTTCGGCCCCCCGATTCTCTGGCAGGCCTTGTTCACTCCCGGGCGGAAGACGCTGATCGTGCCCGGCGACGCCAGCCTCGATGCATATATCGCATGGGAACAGCGCAGCGTCCCGCTGGCCAATTACACCAATCAGGACTATCAAAGCCAGGTGACGGTCAGCCGGCCGCCCGGCCACAAGGATGTGCCGCTGGGCGTCAGATCCGTGACCCCCATGGCCGATCTGCGAATGGTTTCCGACCTGGTGCGCATTCCCGAGTGGATGCAGCAACCCGCCTGGGATAACTGGATCGAGATTTGCTACGCGCGCGACATGGTGGTCGCCAGCACGCATAACAACAACCTGATCCTGATCGGCTCAGAGACCTTCAATCCCTGGGTAACCCTCTACCAGCGAGCCCTGGATTTCTATGTTCACTGGGACTATGTCCACGATGTGTATTACGTCACCAATCATGCCCCCAGGCCAGGCGAGCAGACCGAATACATCTATGACCGGCACACTCCCGGCCTGAAAGCCTATACATTGGTTGCCCTCACGGACAACGTTCAGGGCGAGGGCCGGGTCATGCTGATTGAAGGCACCTCCATGGGCACGACGTACGGCGCTTTGAATTTCTTCACCAACGAAAAGCTGTGGGGGCCCGTCATCCGCGCAGCTACGGATAAGTACGGTAAGCTGCATAACTTTGAGGTTCTGCTGAGCAGCGACTTTGTTCGCGGCGGCACCAGCAACACGCAGATCGTCGCGCTCCATCTGCATGGATGAGTGCATGGATGAGCTGCTCGGGAGCGCTCCGACAAGGCGCTTGCGTCCGGAGCAACCGGGCTCCGCCGGGTCGGCGGGAAAAATCCCCGGCTTTGACGGTGCAGTCGCACGCCAATCCCGAATCGCCGGCAATGGGCGCCTGGCGTGAAGCCCGGTGGCGCGCAGCGGCAGAGAGCGAGCGCGCAGGAAATCGATTTCTGCCGTATTACAATTACGGCGTAGCGCCATGGGCACGCAGATTCCAGATGCAAGAAAGAGCCGCGGCAGCGTCGATATTGTGCAGGTGGCGCGGCGGGCCGGCGTTTCTCCGGCGACGGTTTCGCGCGTCACCAACGGCCGCTCCAGCGTGGCCCGGCATCTGGCCAAGCGCGTCTGGCAGGCAATCGAGGAGCTGGGCTATACGCCCAACCCGCAGGCCCGGGCGCTGGTCTCCGGCCGCAGCCGCGTGCTCGGCCTGCTGGTCTCCGAGATCACCAATCCCTTCTTCCCCGAACTGATGCAAAGCTTCGAAGATGTCGCCGGCGAGAACGACTTCGAGGTGATGGTGGGCTCGACCAACTACAACCGCGAGCGGGCCCGGATCTTTGTCCGCCGGCTGGTGCAGCGCCGGGTGGAAGGCGTAGCCGTGATGACATTTCGGGCCGAATCGCGCATTCTGGATGAACTGATTGCCGAGAACATTCCGCTGGTCACCATCGACGTCAGCGCCAATGCCCCCCGCTCGCTGGTTCTGGAAGTGGATTACGCGCAGGGCATCGACGAAGCGGTGCAGCACCTGGCGCGGCTTGGCCACGACCGCATCGGTTTTGCCAGCGGGCCAATGCCGCATCTGACCAACGTGCGCAGAAAGCAGGCGTTTCTGGACTCGGCAAAAAAAATAGGCCTGCCGCCGGGAAGCGCGCCGGTGTTTGTGGGCGATCACACGTTCGAGGGCGGAACGCAGGCCGCCGCGCATTTCCTCAACCTTGCCCGGCGTCCTACGGCGATCGTTTGCTCCAACGATATGATGGCGGTGGGCGTGCTTCGCGTGATGGCCGAGCGCGGCATACGCGTGCCCAGCGAGATGTCGGTGATCGGCTTCGATGATATTCACCTGGCCGAGTTCGTGAACCCGCCGCTGACCACGGTGCGCATGTCGCGCCAGGATCTGGCTCGCGCCGCCTTTAAAGGCCTGGAACTGTTGTGGAGCGAGAATGGAGACGGCTCGCGCGGCCCGATCCGCGTGGCCACGGCGCTGGTGGTGCGGCAATCCACGCAGCCGCCCGGCAAGGCCCGGAGCGCGCTCGAGCGCATGGCTCGCGGCAGAAAATCAAAGGACGGGGCCGTGCCTGAGTAAAAAGCCGCTACCGCCACAACAGGTTCAGCAGCAGGCAGGTTGCCAGCAGCGCCGCGCTCATTGCCAAAAGGCCGGCCGAGGGCCGCAGCTCACGCCATAGCGCCGCATCGAAGACCAGGCGGCCCGCAGCGCCGCTGAGGCGCAGTTGCCGCCCGCCGAGCGAGAGGCAGAGCGCCAGGGCGACGGTAAAGCTGAGAATAGCCGCGTAAAAATCTGCATTCATCTGACTGCCGAAGCGCACAATTCCAGTCCAGAAGCAGCATTGCAGCGCCAGCGCCGCCGCTACCCCTGCGCAGATGCCGGCAAAGGCGCTGCGCTCGGTGGTGCGCCGGCTCGCCAGGCCGGCCAGCACCGCGGCAAAGACAGGGCCGTAGAAGAGCGCCACAATCAGCTGCAGAAACTCCATCATGTTGCGAAAGTGGAATGCGGCATAGGCGGTGAATTGCGCCAGGAGCAGGCAGACAGCCACAGCGAGCTGCCCGGCGCGGATATAGTGCCGCTCCGTGCGCCGCCGCGCGAGCCGCACGCGATAAATCTCCTCGACCCAAAGCGCGGAAAACCCGGAGACATTCCCGGCCAGCCAGGCCGTTAATCCGGCCACCAGAGCAGCGGCCCCCAGCGCCAGTGCGGCCGGCCCGAATTCAAGCCGCATCAGAGCCGGCATGGTCTGGTCAAACGGAACGCCTGCGGGCAGCAGCGCCGGCGCGGCCACGCCGGGCAGCACGACAAAGAATGCCATTCCCATCTTGCCGAAGCCCGCCAGCAGCGGCACCTTGCGCGCCTCCCCGATGCTGCGCGCCGCCAGCGCCCGCTGGATCATCACGAAATCCGTGCACCAGTAGGAAAAGCTGATGACGAATCCAAGGCCCAGCAATACGCCGAGACGGTCCAGCGGAGCGTGAGGAGAGACCGCAGGCAGCGGGCTCCAGAGCCGCCAGCGCGCCGCGCGGCGCGCCCAGCCCGCCGCATCGAGGCGAACCGTAAAGAACATCAGCGGCGCCAGACCGGCCAACATCACAAAAAGCTGAAAGATCGAAGCGAAGATGGAGGCGCGCACGCCGCCCGCCAGCACATAGGCAAGCACGGCTGCCGCGCACAGCAGGATGCCGGCCTCAAAATTCCAGCCCAGAATCGTGTGGAGCACCTGCGAAGCGGCATAAAGAGCAACGCCTGAAAAGCAGACGGTGCCGATCAGCGAGACTACGGCGTTCAGCAGCCGCACGCTGGGACCGAAGCGCATGCCCAGGTATTCGGGAAGGCTGCGCGCGCCGGTGCGCATGTAAACAGGCAGCACGACCAGCCCCATGAAGACCATTCCCGGAATGCCGCCTGCCCAGTAGAACTGCAGGGCCTGAACGCCATACTGCGCGGCCATCGCGCTCATGCCCACCACCTCGATGGATCCGCAGTTGTAGGCCAGGAACGCCAGCGTCGCAGCCCAGGTGGAGATAGAGCGGGAAGCATTGAGGTAGTCGTTGGCGGAAGACCAATGCCGCCGGGACCGCCAGCCGATCCACAGTACGGCCGCCAGGAAAAGCGGAAACACGGCCAGGCCCCAGGTTCCGGGGCGGGCGGCGATAGCGGCCATGATAGCCGGCGAAAGCGGGCTCAGTTCCATGTCTGCAGACCGTGGGGAAGGCTAATCCCGTTGTATAGAAACGGGCGATTGTGCGTCCAGGGAGGGCCGGCCCGCGGCGCAGCGAGGGCGCTCGGCTCGAGGAGCGCCCTGAAAAACCTGCGAGATCGCAAAAACACTTGACGAAGGCGGCGAAACCGGCGTAAGGTTTTGGACGGCTCTGAGAAATCGTTTTCCAGACTGCTGGAAATTCGGAAGCATAATCAGTCCTGGCGAGCAGAAAACGATTTCTTACAGCCGGGCTGCGGCTGCCGGCCTTCCGGCGGCGCATCGCCATCCGCGGGCCGAGGGCTTTGGCGCGATCCTCGCCGCTCCCGCTTGTTGTTCGCGCCGTTTCGGAGGTTGTCACCATGAAGCATCGAGTTCCTGCTCGCATTACACGGGCCGTCCTTTGCGGATTGGCCGTCTTAGGCCTGATGCACATCGATCTGCCCGCCACGGCCCAGGCAACGACCGGCCAGATCTCGGGCCGCGTCACCGATCCGAGCGGCGCAGTCGTGGTGGGCGCCAAAATCACCGTCACCGATGAAAACAAAGGGGTCTCGTTTGCGGGCCGAAGCGACGCCAGCGGCAATTTCACGGTCGTCAGCCTGCCGCCGGGCATTTATTCGGTGAGCGCCACGGCGCAGGGCTTCGGCGAAACCAGGTTTAGCCATGTAGCGCTCAACATTGACCAGCAACTGGCGCTGAATTTCAGGCTCAACGTGGGAACGGTCGCCTCGGTGGTTACGGTTACGGACGCCGCTCCGCTGCTGCAGACGCAGAGCGCCGAAGTAGGAACCGTCATCAGCGGCAACGCCATCACCGATCTGCCGCTTGCGGGCCGCGAATTTACCGCGCTCACGTTTCTGGTGCCGGGAGTGACCCGGCTGCCTCCGCAGAGCGGGAGCATCAACGGCATCGGAGCGTCGGTAAGCGGGCAGCGCGAGTATGGCAATTCCATCCAGATGGATGGAATCGAAACCACCACGAATCGAACGCAGGATATTACGGTGGACCCGAACGTGGACTCGGTCGATCAGTTCAAGGTCATCACCGCCTCGTATAACGCGGAGTTCGGCAATGCCGCCGGCGGCATCATCGCCATCGAGACCAAGGCCGGGACAAATTCGATTCATGGAGACGCCTTCGAATTTTTCCGGCCCAACTATCTTGCGGCCAAGGAAACCCTGCCCGGGGTAAGCTCGCCGCAACCGCCCTCGGCGCTCAAGCAGAACAACTTCGGAGGTACGATCGGTTTTCCGATCAGGCGCGACCGGTCCTTCCTGTTCGCCGCCTACGAGGGCATGCGACAGAAAAACCCCTACTCGTATGTGGACTCCACGATTCCCTTCAACCTGATTAATTTCGAGCCCAATGGCAATATCGACTTCTCCGGATTGCTCGATCCGTATGCGGGCGTTCCCAGCGCACCGGGCGGCGGCGCCAAGGCCGGGACCATTGACCCTATTTTCGATCCCGTCGTCTCGGTAAATTCGTATGGCGGAGCGGAGCAGCAGTTTTCCGGCAACGTCATTCCCAAGTCGCGAGTAAGTCCGGCCGGGCTTGCCACGCTGCTGAACTTTTATCCCAAGCCCAATCTGACCGGAATCGATAACGGCTGGTTCCGCAATTACGAGGTCTATTCGCCGACCGACACCAATTTCGACAAAGTCGATGCGCGCTTCGACGAGGTCCTCACCGACAAGGACCGGCTCTATGCGGTCTATCACTGGCAGGGCTACAACACACTCGTGACCGATCCCTACTGGGGCCACACCGTCGTACCGGGCGCCGGCGATGCCGACCAGGCCAACAAGGAAGACACGGAGCCGCAGTCCATCTCTGTGACCTACGACCGCGCCATCAGCCCGGCGCGGCTCAACGAATTTCGCTTCGGCTATCTTTTCTATCCGGAGAATCTGTATAGTTTATTAAATGGAACGGACTATTCCAGTAAGTACGGGGTGGGCAATGTTACTGTTCCGGGCTATCCGGCGACGGTCGGATACCCGCAAATCTATCTTGCCGATGGCTATCTGGCCGGCGGATCAACCTATAAGCCATATCACGTCAACGATCAGAACTATCAACTTACCGATAGCTTCACCTGGACGCGGGGACGGCATGAGTTCAAGTTTGGCGGCGATTTACGTTTGCTCAATTCGCATCCGAATTTCTCGCTGTTTCCCACCGGTTTCGATTACTTTGACAGCTATGGATATGCCGAAACATCGAATTTTTATTACACCTATATTCCGGGAGCGTATAACTGGGCGGGCGGATCGGATATTGCCGATCTCGTGCTCGGGCTGCCGACCGATGTCTACATAGGCCTGCAATTGACCAACCCGCACACCAAAAGCTGGAATCTGGACTACTATGCGCAGGATTCCTTCAAGGCGACGCCTCGGCTCACGATCAACTATGGCCTGCGCTTCGAGTACCAGAATCCATGGACTGAGGCCAATAACAACATATCCAATTACGACCTTGCCAGCGGCAACATCCTCGTAGCCGGCCGGGGCGGCAATTCCGCGTCGCTGATGATTGCGCGCAAGAACGATTTTTCGCCGCGTTTCGGCTTTGACTTTCAGCTGGACCCGAGGACCGTCATCCGCGCCGGCGGCGCTATCTTCTACTCGCCGGAGAACGACGGCCGGGAGGACATCCTTACTCAGAACTATCCCTTTGCCCGCCAGGCTGCATATACGGACTGGGTCTATGACGGCCCCGCCAGCGGCCCGTCCGCACCCTGGGAGTACACGCTGGATATGGGCGTGGCCCGCAGCACGGCCATCGCTCTTCCTTCTTCAGGCGGCGCGATTCCCCCTTCGACGATCGTGAACGGAAATCTGGAAACCACTTATAGCATCAATCCAAAGATGAAAACCGGCTCGGTCGGCTCTTTCAGCCTTACCCTGCAGGAACAGATTACAAAGACAACATCGTTTGAAGTGGGCTGGGTGGGCTCCTTCGCCAGGCACCTGCCGTACGAAATCGGAGATATCAACGCCAATCCGAACAACAGCGCAAATAAATACAACAACCTTCTGACCAAGGCGCTTGGCAATATTCAATACCTTACAGACGTGGGAATGAGCAGTTACAACGCGATGGAAGTGAAGGTGACCAAGCAGACCTCCCGCAATACCAGTTTTCTGCTCAGCTATACCTGGAGCCACAATCTCGACAACGGCCCGGCGCCCTTTAACCTCGGGCATGTGAACAACGATGCGCCGCAGAATCCCTACGATCTGAAGGCCGAATATGCAAGCGGCGACTTCGACGAGCGCCACAATCTGGTCTTCAGCGGCGCTTTTATTCTGCCCGTCGGCCGCGGCCAGAGGTGGGGATCGGGCTGGGGGCGCATCCCCAACGCGATTCTTGGGGGATGGCGCTACAGTCCCATACTTTTTGCCCATTCGGGCAACCCGGTCAATGTCATCCGCGGAACCAACCCGGCATCCATATTGCCCGGACTGCGGCCCGATGTGAGCGGCAACCCGAATATACCAAGAGGCCAGAGGACCATTTATCAATGGTTCAATACCAAAGCCTTTACCGTGCCAGCGAATATCGCCGGACAGTCTTTTCTTCCCGGCAACGCAGGCCGCAACCTGGTGATCGGGCCGGCGTATGTGAGCCTCGACTCCTCGCTCGCCAAAGACTTCAAAATCGCGGAGCGGTATACGCTCGACATCCGCGCGGAGGCATTCAACACCTCCAACACGGTGCATCTGAGCAACCCCGATGCGAACTTCAACAGCGGCACCTTCGGGCAGATTACCAGCGTTCTCAGCGGGTCGGACCGCGAGGCGCAGCTCGCGGCTAAAGTAATCTTCTAGGGTGGATTCACCGCACTGCTTCCCTAACCGGACGGCGCCAGAATTTCCGTGCGCCGTCCTGCAATCGTCCCCAGGAAGCTTCCGGGGCCCAATCTCTGGAGTACTGTTTCCATGATGCGTCTGTCGTGCGGTCTTTCTTCATACGCACGGGGCGGACTGCGCTGTCTGGCTCGCGCAATTTTGCTGCTGGCGGCGGTTTCCGCGCTTCCCGCATCGATGCAGGCCGCATCCGCGCCGCGGCGCACATATTTCATTGACTGCGGGGCGACCGCGCGCGGCGACGGCTCAGGCGCGCATCCCTGGAATTCGCTGGCCGCAGCGCAGGCGCATGTCTTCGCTGCAGGCGATCGTATTGCCCTGGCTCGCGGCACAGTCTGCCGCGGGTCGTTCTCTCCTTCGGGTTCGGGCACGGCGGACAATCCTATCCGGCTTACCGCATACGGGCAGGGTCCGCGTCCGCGGATTATTGCAGCCTCATCCGATCGACAGGCGCTCGGCCTCTTCGATCAGCAGTACTGGCAGATCGATTCGCTCGATCTCTCCGGCGCAGGCAGGTACGGCGTCTTTATAAGCGGCGACAAGGGAACGCTCCGCCATATCTATCTCAGGAATCTGCATGTCCATGACGTGCGCGGCGGCGAGCTGAAGAACAAAGACAACGGCCTGGTGGTCATCGGGCCCTCAGCGCGCAATACGGCATTTGAAGACGTGCTCGTGGACGGCGTGGACGCCGCGCACACCAATCAATGGGCCGGCATTCTCATCGGCGGCGGCGACTTCGGCATGGATATGCCGCTCAACAGGAACGTTACAATACGCAACTCCACCGTGCATGACGTTTACGGGGATGGAATCATTCTTTTTCGCGACGCCAACGGACTGATCGCAGCCAGCGCCGCGTGGGAGACCGGGATGCAGCCCACCGAAACCACCGGGACTCCCAATGCAATCTGGACATGGACCTGCTCCGACTGCGCTGTCCGCGACAACGAAGCCTTCCTTACAGACAGCCCGGGCGTGGATGGCGGAGCGTACGACATCGACTGGAACGACACAGGCAACACGGTCGAGCGGAATTATGCGCACGACACGCAGGGCTACTGCATCGCCGTCTTTGCCGCAGGCTATGTAACCCGCGCGAGTATGGTCCGCGATAACCTGTGCATCGACAATGCGCTCAGCCCGCGTCTTGCCGCTCTGCAGGGCGCAGTCTACCTGCACACCTGGAACGGCGGCGTCATCCGCGGCCTGAGCATAGAGCGCAACACGTTCCTCTGGGATCCGCCCGCCGGTTCGGCGGCCGCTCTTGTGGACGATGCAGCCACCGGCGGCGAGCCGATCGTCTTTACAGGCAATCGCGTGGAATCGTCCGCGCCGCTTTTTTACAGGGCAAATGAGCAGTTCGCGCCCTCGGCAAATTCGTACAAATACTCCGGCGCCGGCGCGCCGCGCTTTTCATGGGGAAGCCATTCCGAAGCAAGCCTCGCCGGGCTTCAGGCCGCCGGCATCGAAAAAGGCTCGGCGATCGAAAACGTTTCTGCGCCCCGGCCGACCGAGATTGCGCTGCGCCTCGACGCCTCGGTCGACTTTTCTCTCGATGCCGACGGCTTGCTTGCGTCTGCGCCGCGGGCGCAGTTGCTGGTGCTGCGCAGCCTGGCAGAGGAGTACGGCGACGGATCGTTGCAGGTTACCGTGCACCTGCGCGAACCGGCGAATCCCTCGCGGGAAGAAGCAGCGGCGCTCGCCAATGCCCTGCTCGATCTCGATGCGCCGCAGATACGGTTCGAGCACGATGGTCAGACGCCGGGCGTCATCCGCCTGACCACGGCGGAGGGCCGCCTGCTCGAAACGTGGAGCGGCTTTCAAAACGCCGCAACGCTGGGCGGCGCAGTGCGCGC
>DATGLJ010000158.1:0-2464 GCA_035294185.1 Occallatibacter sp.
GCGCAACGAAATGGGCCGTCGAAGCGCTTCACGAGAGCCTGGCGCAGGAGGTCAAGACGTTCGGTATCAAGGTGACACTGATCGAGCCCGGCGCTTACGCCACGGACTTTGCCAGGGCGGCGAAGATCGCTGATCCGATGGAAGCGTATGAGGAAGTCCGGAAGCAGGTCCTCGCCTATATTGCAAATGTGGAACGCGGCGATCCTGACGCCACGCGCGAAGCAATTCTCAAGCTCGTCGACGCGGAAAATCCGCCGCTGCGGCTTGGGCTGGGCACCTCGATTCTGCCAAGGGCGCGCGCTGCATACTCGGAGCGCATCGCCGCTTGGGAGGCGTGGGAAAACGTGTCAAATGCCGCGATGGGCAGGCCGAAAAAAATGACGGAGCCGCGGGCTGAGGAACTGGTCCACGGAACTTCACATCAGGCATGACGCCAAGCAGTGTTTTTAAAGAGTTTAAGACTCTGCTTGAGCAGCGTACTCCACATTCAGCAAGCGGGATATTTACCTGGAAGTGGCCGGAGTATCGGCGTAGTAGCCGGTGCGATGCCGGATCTCAAAGGCGTCGGGAGCGGCGCGGGGAATTGTCACGGTGATGCGGTGGAACTCGCGCCCCGGCTCCTGGTTGCGCGGATAGTAGCCGATGAGATATTCGGTGCGCAGGTCTTCGGAGAGCTGCTGGAAAGCCTTGTCCAGACCGCCGGCTTCGACGTAATAATGCCTGCCGCCGGTCTGCTCGGACAAGGTGATCAGCGCGTGCTCTCCGCCGGTGTCGCGGCCGGCGCTGGCCTCGATGGGAACATCGATGAGCGAATAGATCATCACCTCATTGCGCAGCGCGGCTTCAAGGGCCTGCGCGTAGGTGGAGGTCTTGGCGGTATCGTCTCCGTCGGAGATCAGGACCAGAACTTTTCGCCCCTGCATTCTGCCCAGAGCCTGCGAGCCTTCGCAGACCGCGTCGTAGACAGCTGTCGCCCAGTCGGGGTGGAGCCTGCCGAGACCGCGATCGACCGCCGAAATCCTGTTGGTGAACGGGGTAAGTATCTGGACCTCGGTGGCAAACTGCATCACTCCCATCTGATCCTGCGGGCGAAGAATGGCGTGAGCAAAGCGATGTGCGGCAGCCGCCTCTTCGCTCAGGTCCTTCTTCACGCTTCCGCTGGTGTCGATGGCCAGCATGATGTTCAGGGGCAGCTCGGACTGGCGCTCGAACAGCGCGATGGTCTGCGGCCGCCCGTCTTCGAAGACGGCGAAGTCGTCCCTGGTAAGGCCGCCGACAATGGCTCCGTTGCGGTCGGTGACGTTGACAAAGACGTTCACCAGCCTGACGTTCATGCGCAGCGTGGTATCGGGGTTCTGCCGGGCGGCAAGGCGCAGAGGCGCAGCCATGCCGAAGACGGCCAGCAGCGCCATTGTCCACCCCGGCGCTCTGCGAAGTTCAGGCATTCTTGGCGGCCTCCGCGGGACAGACGGCAAGCGGCGCGGGAAACGGTTCGCCGGGAGCCCAGACAGCGCCGTCGGCGAAGAATTCTTTTTTCCAGATAGGCACTGTCTGCTTGAGCGTGTCGATGAGCCAGCGGCTGGCGTCGAAGGCGGCGGCGCGGTGCGCGGCCGAGACAACGATCAGCACGCTGGTCTCGCCGATCTCCAGCCGTCCCAGGCGATGGACGATGGCTGCGCGGCGAATCGCGAAACGCTCGCGCGCCTGCGCGGCAAGCTCCTGCATCTGCCTGAGCGCCATCTTTTCGTAAGCTTCGTACTCAAGGTAAAGCGTGCGGCGGCCGCGGGTGTTGTTGCGGACGATGCCGTCGAAGACCACCACAGCGCCGTCTTCGGCGGCTTTGGCCAATTCGACGAATTTCGCCGCGTCGATCCGCTCGCGCGTGAGCCGGACCTCGCTGGCGCTTCCACAGCTCTCGTCCGAAACATTCGCGGGGAGTCCCGCTCCCCCGCCCGAGACGGGCGGCAGCAGCGCAACCTCGTCACCGTCCTCGAGCACATGCGAGGCAGTAGCAAAGCCGGCATTGACGCCGACGGCGATGCCGCGCAGGCAGCCGGCGCGGTCAGCGCTTCCGCCGAGTCTCTCCAGCAGGTCCGCAACCGTGGCCCCCTGCGGCAACTCAACCGTGGCGGCATCGGAGCCGAACCACTCCTTCAGAATCCCGAACGGAAGAACGCGCACGCGCATGACAGAAAGAAGAATATCGTCCCCCGTGGGTTAGACGCGGGCCGTGGCTGGCCAGCGCGAACGATCGCCGGAAAAAGATCGGCGCAAAAAGAAAAGGCCGGCAGTGGGCCGGCCTCAGATTGCTGACGAACCCCGCCATTTTCCGGCGGGGTTTGTTGTTTTGGGAGGATTAGGAGGTTTCAGCGTCGATGACGGCAAGTTGCTGATAGGCGCGCAGCAGGCGGATATAGGCTGATCCGAGCTGGTGGAGCGCGGAAGAACCGAGTTCATGGCCCGT
>DATGLJ010000159.1:0-6931 GCA_035294185.1 Occallatibacter sp.
GCGAATGCCGGAGGCGCTGTGGCTCACATTTAAGCCGGCTGCAGAGGACCAGCACGGTTTGCAATTGCACAAGTGCGGCGAATGGATTTCGCCATTCGATGTTGTTGTCTCCGGCAACCGGCATATGCATGCTCTGGACACCGGCTTAGTCTGGAACTCAGGCGGAAGCGTGTTTTCAGTTGAGACGGTCGATGCTCCTGTCGTTGCGCTCGGCCTGAGAACGCCGCTATGTTTTTCCAACGAGCAACCGGAACCCGGCGACGGGATCCACTCGTGTCTTTTCAACAATGCATGGGGCACGAATTACATCATGTGGTATGGAGAAGATGGCCGCGCACGTTACGTGCTGAAGGCTTAAGGAGACAACGCTGGAAATGCTCAAACGAAGAGAGTTTCTGAAGGCAGCCGGCGCCGGCGTAGCAGCAGCGGCAATGTCGCGCTGCGCGCTGGGTATGGCCGCAACCGACGACGCGGCTGCATTGCACTTTTTGTCGGAGAGCATGGATGTGCAGTTTTCCCCGACGGCGCCGGAGCTGCTGAGCCTGAACATCGATGGGCTGGGCAAGGGCAGACGCGGCCCGAACAGCATGGCGGCGAGCCGGCCCGCGGCCGGGTTCAGGGCGTCGGCCTGGAAGCTGCGCGATGGCCTGCGCGTGGAATATCGTCCCGCAGAGGCGGCTGCGGATTCGCAGCCGCTGTGGACGCTTACCGCCTCCGGCAACAGGTTGGAGCTGACTTCGCAGTGGATAAGCGGCTTTGAGCCCGTTCCGATGGTTTTTCGCTTCAACCTCGACCAGGTGCACAGCACTGTGCTGGGAGTCTTCGGCAAAGACAAGCTTCTGGCCGCGCCGGCGCTCATTCACTTTCCCGGGCAGGGATCGATGCGCCTGACGGCGAGCGGCCCGAACGCCGGTTTGGCCTACACCTCCAGCAGGCCGCGCTCCTCGGCTTCGCTTTCTCTGCCTGCTGCTACCGCGGAACAAAAGCGCATCACCTATACGCTTGAAGCGACGGCCATTTATCCCGATGTGCCGGGCATCGCGGGCGATGAACGATTCGATGCCTTTCGCCGCAACTGGCTCAACGCGCTGCAGCTCAATCCGAACTATCCGGCGCTGGCCAACAACACAGCCAGCGATACCTGCGCCTTCTGCTACTACGAATTTGCCGACATTGCCGCGCTTACCCCTGCGCTTGCCGCCGGTCTGACGGCGCTCGACGTGATGCGGCAGACGCTCGATCGCATTCTTGCCGGCGGCCTGGCCTATGGCCTGCCTGGGCCCGGTCAGCAGTGCTGCCCGAGCGCATACTCCGATGCATTGCCCGCCCTGATGATCGCGGCGGCAAACTGCGTGCGCGCCGGCGGAGCCGACGCGTGGCTCGCCGCGAACTACGAAGGCATTCGCGGCTGGGCTGAAACCATGCTGGCCACCGACACCGATGGCGACGGCCTGTTCAAGTACAGCGTCAGCGGCAATTCGGGCATCTGGAAGGACGGCGCGCCAACCTTTCGACCGTCGAACTGGTGGGACACCATCGGCTTTGGCCATGAAGACGCGTATGGAAACGCGCTCGCCTATCGCGCGCTCGGCAATATGGCGGAGCTGGCGGAAAAGCTGGGCAGGCATGCCGATGCAAGCCGCTACAGAGCGGCCGCCGGCAAGCTGCGCCGCGCATATTACCAGCGCTTCTTCGATCCCAAAACCGGCGTGCTGGGCGGCTGGCGCAGCGCCGACGGGCAGTTGCACGATTACTACTTCCTGTGGGTAAACGGCATCGCCATCCACTACGGTCTGGTTGCCAGGCATGAAGCAAACGCAATTATGGACCGGCTGATGGCCAAGATGAGGGAAGTGGGCTACCACCGGTTCGACATGGGCCTGCCGGGCAATCTGATTACAGTGGCTCTCAAGGATTGCGTCGACAAGCGCGGCAACGGCCGCTTCGGCTGCGGCACGCGGCCCGACAACTCCGACGGCTTCCAGAACTACGAGAACGGCGGCGCGACGGGCAGCTTTGCCTTCTTCACTCTGGCCGCGCTCTACGATCTGGGACGCAGAGCCGAAGCCGATGCAATTCTGTTTCCTATGCTGAAGTCGTATGGCAACTGCGGCTTCGAAGGAAGAGACGCGCACGGCATGTCGCCCGACTGGCGGCGCTGGGACGGAACATCGAAAGGCTACGAGGGATACCTGACGGACAACTACTATGCGCTGCTCGCCGTGCCTCTGCGCCAGCAGGAGACCGAATGGCGCCACGGCTTTCGCCCGGCAACTGTATTGACGTAGTTGCAGCCAAAAGAAAAGGCCCTCCGACGGCAGGCTGCGCTCCCGCAGTCGGAGGGCTTCTTCGTTTAGCTTTACCGCGTTTTGGCCACTTCCTCGACTGTGACCGGATCGAGGAACGGCATCTGCGCGCGCAGCTGCCTGCCCACGATTTCAATCGGATGCTTCGCCTCGGCATCGCGGAAGGCCAGAAACTCCTTGCGGCCGGAGTTCTGGTCGGCAAGAAATTTCTTCGCAAAGGTCCCGTCCTGAATTTCGGCGAGGATCTGCTTCATCGCCTTCTTGCTTTCGGGGCCGACGACGCGCGGTCCCGAGACGTAGTCGCCATATTCGGCCGTATCGGAGATGGAGTAGCGCATGTAGGCCAGGCCGCCGCGATAGATCAGATCGACGATCAGCTTGAGCTCGTGCAGCACTTCGAAATAGGCGCTCTCGGGCTGATAGCCGGCTTCGACCAGCGTCTCATATCCGGCCTTGATGAGCGCGCTCACGCCGCCGCACAGCACCGCCTGCTCGCCGAACAGATCGGTCTCGGTCTCTTCCTTGAAAGTGGTTTCGAGCACGCCGGCGCGCGTGCAGCCGATCCCCTTGAGATAGCTGAGCACCAGAGAATGCGCGTTGCCTGTCGCATTCTGGAAGACCGCGATCAGTCCGGGAACGCCGCCGCCCTCGGTGAAGACCTCGCGCACCCGGTGCCCCGGCGCCTTGGGCGCAGCCAGGCCTACATCGATGCCTGCCGCCGGAACGATGGTCTTGAAATGAATGTTGAATCCGTGCGCAAACAGGAGCAGCGAGCCGGGCCTGAGGTTGGGCCCGATCTCTTCGGCGTAAAGTCTGGCCTGCGTCTGGTCGGGCGTCAGGATCACAACCACGTCGGCCCACCTGGCGGCCTCGGCCGGCGTTGTTACTTCAAGGCCGGCCTTCTGCGCCTTGGCAACGGATTTAGAATTCTGCGCCAGGCCGACCTTTACCTGCACTCCGGAGTCCTTCAGGTTGAGCGCGTGCGCGTGGCCCTGCGAACCGTAGCCGATGATGGCCACCTTCTTTGCCTGAATCAATTGAAGATCGGCGTCATTGTCGTAGTAAGTCTTCGCCATGATTTCTGTTTGTCCTTTTCGTCTCGGAATATCTGCTGAAAGATTCTGAAAGAGCCACGGAATAGCCATGGCCGGCAGCGCCGTCTAATCGAGCGTGCTGGGCAAAGTATTTTCCTGCGATTCTTCCCGGTTCTGCTCGGCCACGGTCTCTTCCACTGCGCCCATTGCTTTGAGCACGCTGCTCACGTGATGGCCGCGGCGCATCGTCATCTTGCCGCTGCGGCAGATTTCGAGGATTCGCCCCTCGTCTTCGCGCAGTACCTCGATGAGCCCCTCGATCTTGCTCTCTACGCCGGTCATCTCGATCATCAGCGATTCCGAGGTGAGGTCGACGATGCGGGCGCGGAAAACCTCGACCAGGTCGAAGATCCGCGAGCGGTTCTGCGGCGTAGCCGCGACCTTGATCAGCGCCAGCTCGCGCGTCACCGAAGGCGCCTGGGCAATGTCGTCCACGTCCACCACGTTCTCAAGCTTGAAGAGGCTGGCGCGGATGCGATGGCCGGCCTCCGCCGAGGCCTCGCATACCAGCGTGAGGCGCGAAAGTCCCTGTCTCTCGCTGCGTCCTACGGTGAGCGAGTTGATGTTGATATTCAGCCGGCGAAACAGCGAGGCCACGCGCGTGAGCACGCCCGGCAGGTCTTCCACGTAAGCAACAAAGGTATGCAGCATAAATTTTCTCTTAATCCTGCGCAGTCTCTTCGAGCGGATTCTTGGCGCCCTTGCCCGGCCGGCGGATCATCTCGTGCAGCGCGCTGCCGGCGGGAATCATCGGATATACCGATTCCTCTTTCTCGACGAGGAAGTTCAGCAGGAACGCGCCCTTCGCCGCGCGAGCTTCATTGACGGCGTCGGCCACTTCGGCCCGCGTCCTCACCGCCCGGCCGGGGATTCCATGCGCGTCGGCGAGTTTCACAAAGTCCGGGCTGACCAGCGGCGTGGCCTCGTAGTTGCGCTCGTAGAAGAACTCCTGCCACTGCCGCACCATGCCCAGATAGCCGTTGTTGATGATGGCGATGTTGATCTTAAGCTTTTCCTGCACGATGGTCGCAAGCTCGGCCGCCGTCATCTGGAAACCTCCGTCGCCGGCAATCACCCACACGTCTTTTTCGGGACAGGCAAACTTGGCGCCGATCGCCGCAGGCAGCGCAAAGCCCATCGTTCCCAGGCCGCCGGAGGTGATCAGGCTGCGCGGCTGCTCATGATGGAAGTATTGCGCCTCCCACATCTGGTGCTGGCCCACGTCGGTGACGACAACGGCGTTGCCGCCGGTGATGCGCCACAGATCGTGCATCACGTGCGCCGCGTACAGGTGGCCTGAGTCGGGAAGGTTCTTGATGTCGCGTACAGCCACTGCGCCCTTGCTCGATTCGATGGCTTTGAGCCATGCCGAGCCATCGCGAGCGGAGACGCGCGGCAGCAGTTCCTCGAGCACTGCGCGCAGATCGCCGACCAGCGCCACGTCCACCTTGACGTTTTTATTGATCTCCGCCGGATCGATTTCGATGTGAATCTTCTTCGCCTTGAGCGCGTAGTCGGACAGCTTGCCGGTTACGCGGTCGTCGAAGCGCATGCCGCAGGCGATCAGCAGGTCGGACTCCTGAATGGCGTGGTTCACCCATGCTTCGCCGTGCATGCCCATCATCCCCAGATTCAGCGGATGCGAAGCAGGGAAGCCGCCGAGGCCAAGCAGCGTGAGCGCAACCGGCACCTGCGCCCGTTCTGCCAGAGCGCGGACCTGCTCCATGGCGCCGGACTCCATCACGCCGTGGCCCGCGAGGATCACGGGGCGCTTCGAGCTGCGGATCAGCTCGGCGGCATGGTCCAGCGCAGAATTTTCCACGCGCAGCATGGGGTGCGGCCGGTAGGGGCGCGGCCTGGCGGCGGCAAAATCAAAGATCGCCGTGGCCTGCTGCGCATCCTTCGTGATGTCGACGAGCACCGGTCCCGGACGGCCGCTGCGCGCGATCTGGAATGCCTGGCGCAGGACGTGCGCCAGATCGTCGGCCTTGCTCACAAGAAAGTTGTGCTTGGTTACCGGCAGCGTGATGCCGGTGATATCCACTTCCTGAAATGCATCCGTGCCCAACACCTTGCTCGACACGTTGCCGGTGATGCAGACGATGGGGATCGAGTCCAGCATCGCCGTCGCGATGCCGGTGACGAGGTTCGTAGCCCCCGGGCCGCTGGTGGCGATCGCCACGCCTACCTTGCCCGATGCCCGCGCATAGCCGTCGGCCATATGCGCGGCGCATTGCTCGTGGCGCACCAGCACATGGCGGATGGGAAATTTGCGCAGCGCGTCGTAAGCAGGCAGAATGGCGCCGCCCGGATAGCCGAATACCGTGTCAACGCCCTCGCCGACCAGCGTAGCCCACAGGATTTCCGAACCCGTAAGCGGAGTGGGGGTGGTGAGGTGCGCATTCGATGATTGCGTATTCGCGTTGCTTTTGGCTGCCATCCTGTGCTCCTTCTCGAACCGGTGAAGTGCGTTTCAGTCTCTGTCGTTATGTCGTTGCGCCTTCCGAAGCCGACCTGACGCGATCCACATATTTGCGGAAGACGCCACTGGGCCAGCGCAGCGCCGGCGCTTTGAAGTTTTTCAGCCGCTCTTTCAACTCCGCATCGCTGATCTCGACATTGAGCGCGCGGTTGCGGATATCGAAGTGAATCATGTCGCCCTCGCGCACCGCGGCGATGGGCCCGCCGACGAAGGCCTCCGGCGCAACGTGTCCGGCCGTAAAACCGCGCGTCGCGCCGCTGAAGCGGCCGTCGGTGAGCAGCGCCACGGTATGGCTGAGCTCCGGCATCCCGCTGATGGCCGCCGTCACCTGCAGCATCTCGCGCATGCCCGGGCCGCCTTTCGGCCCTTCGTAACGAATGACGATTACGTCGCCCGGCCTGATGCCGCCCGATTGCACGGCCTTAAAGCAGTCCTCTTCGCAGTCGAAGACGCGCGCCGGACCGCGGTGTTCGTAACGATCGGCCGCAGCGATTTTCATCACGCAGCCCTCGGGCGCAAGATTTCCTTTGAGGATCACCAGGCCGCCGTTCGGCTTGATCGGCTTCTCAAAGGTGTGGATCACATCCTGTCCGGGTTTTTCCTGCGCGAGCGCGGCCTCTTCGGCCAGCGTTTTGCCGCTGATGGTCAGCGTTCCACCGTCGGCGTGTCCGGCGGCGATCATGCGCCTGGCCAGCAGCCGCGACCCGCCCGCTTCCTGGTAATGCCAGGCCATGTACTTGCCGGCCGGCGTCAGGTCGCAGATGAACGGCGTGCGCTTCGAGATTGCGTCGAAGTCGTCGATGCTCAGCTCGATGCCCATCTCGCGCGCAATGGCCAGCAGATGGAGCACCGCATTCGTCGAGCCGCCGCTTGCCGCCACGCTGGCGATGGTGTTTTCGAGCGACTTGCGGGTGATGATCTGCGATGGGCGTCGATTGGCGCGCACCGCATCCATCAGCATGCGGCCCGCGGCCCGCGTAGCCTCTTTCTTGTTCGGCGCCGTCGCAGGCACGCCGGAAAGCTCGATAGGAGAAATGCCCATGATCTCC
>DATGLJ010000160.1:0-4835 GCA_035294185.1 Occallatibacter sp.
CGCCCATGGCGCTGGCCGAAGGCAGGACGTACTGTCAGGCTGCAACCCTCTGCAGTTCAATGAAAGCGCGTAAATTCGCTGCAATTCCATAGCTGCACGCGTTTACGGGAATGGAATGGCCGGGCGTCAGCGAGCCTGCTCTTCGGCCGCACATCGGCCGGCTCGGGTGCGGTTTCTGCCGGCAAGGGGCGGTGAAGTTCAGGGCAGCGAAGCGGCGCAGGCGGCGTTACTTTGCGGGCCCGCAGCGGCGATTTCTTAATTCCATAATGCGGAATGAATACGCAGGCTCCTCCGGGGCGCCGGGCGGAAAAGCGATGTGCAGTCCATCGCCTTTTTGCGACCACTTTACCGGGCCGGACGAACCCAGAAGCTGCACTGCGCAAACCGGCCCGTCAAGATAAGGAGTGCCGCTGTACAGGGTGCGGACGAGCAGCTCTGTGTTTTGCGGGCGGCCGAGCGCAATGGCATACAACGCCCCGTTGCGAGCCGTAAAGCGAATGTCCTGCGGCGTGAACTGCTGGCGGTCCGTATCTTTCTTCGTTGAAGCGCCGGGCGTGGGACCCTCCCCGTAGACAAACCATGGACGCGTGCCGTAGATGGCTTCGCCGTTAACGCGGAGCCAGGCGCCGATTTCGAGGAGGACGGATTGCACCGGCTCCGGAATCGTCCCATCCGCGCGCGGACCCACGTTGAGAAGCAGGTTGCCGTTCTTGCTCACCACGTCGACCAGCTCGTCGATGAGGGAGGGCGCGTCGCGATACTCGTCGTTGGCGACATAACCCCAGGAGTGAATGCTGACCGATGTATCGGTCTCCCACGGCAACAGGCGCACGGCATCCAGCTTGCCGCGTTCGATATCGAGCACAGCAGTATTGGCGGGCATCGCTTCCTGCTTATAGGTGAGCACGACGGGCTGCGCGCGTCGCGCCGCCTCGTTGTAATAAAAGGCGGCGAATCTCTTGAGATAAGGACGGAAGGCCGGCTGGCCGATCCACCAGTCGAAATAGAAGAAATCGGGATGATACTTGTCGACAAGCTCGGCGCTGCGGGCCAGCCAGTCGTCCAGAAAGGCCGCGTCGGGGGGCAGCCAGCGTTCGAGATGGTCGGGGTCCGGTTCTTTCGCGTCGTTGTCGGCCGGCAGCGTCATGGGCCGGGCGGGCCCGTAGAGCGAGGCATAGCGGGGATCGCGAACGTCGGAATCGAAGCGCATGCCGCCGTCGTACCACCACCAGTGCTCGGCGCGATGCGAAGAGACGCCGAAACGCAGGCCGCGCGCCCGCGCGGCCGCGGCCAGTTCGCCGACCACGTCGCGGCGCGGGCCCATTCTCGCCGCGTTCCATGGCGTGATGCCGGAGTCGTACATGGCAAAACCGTCGCAGTGCTCGGCGACCGGCACAACGTAGCGGGCGCCGGAGCGCGCAAACAGGTCTATCCACTGTTCGGGGTCGAAGCGCTCGCCGCGAAACATGGGGATAAAATCCTTGTACCCGAATTTCGATTGCGGTCCGAATGTGGCCAGTTGATGCTGGAAGGCGGGCGTTCCGTTCTCATACATGTTGCGCGAGTACCACTCATTGCCGAATGCGGGAACCGAGTAGACGCCCCAATGAATGAAGATGCCGAACTTGGCGTCGCGAAACCACTCCGGCGCGCGGTAGCCGCCCAGCGAGCCCCAGTCGGGAGTAAAAGCGCCGTTGCGTGTCGCTGCCTGAACATGCCGGAGCTCTTGCTGTACGGCCAGACGGGATTGCGCCGCGCACCACGCTGCGGCAACAGACAGGACAAGCGCGGCGAAGGCCGCGCGCACGCGAGGAAAATGAACGGCCATGGCCAAACCCTACCAGAGCCGCAACGGGCCTCAGGGAAAGACGATTCCGGAAAGCGGAACTCCGGCGCATTGCGTAGGAATATGGTTTTTCCGGAGCCGGAATCCGGTATGTTGAGGTCGTCCCGCTCCGGAGAGCAGGCTGCGCTGCGAGCGGCGGCGCCAGACGATGCCGTCTGAATTCGGCGCAGTGCGCGAAAGGATGAAAAACCTTGTTTACACCTACTCTCGGCCTGATCCATACCAGTCCTTCGCTTGCTCCGGTTTTTGCCGAGCTGTGCCAGAGGCATATTCCCGAGGCCAGGGCATTTCACATGGTGGATGAAAGCCTGATCCAGGAGACGATGCGGGCCGGAATGCTGTGCAAACCGACAATCCGCCGGCTGGTGAATCAGGTGGCCTCGGCCGAAGCAGCCGGTGCGGATGTGGTGCTGGTGACATGCTCGTCGATCGGGCCGGCCGCTCGCGTCGCGCAGCAGCTCTTCGACATTCCCGTGCTGCGCATCGACGATGCGATGGCCGAGACCGCGGTTCGCGCGGGCAATACGATCGGCGTGCTGGCCACCGTGCGGACTACGCTGGATCCAACCCTGGCATTGCTGCGCGAGAAGGCCGAGCAGGCCGGGCGCGAAGTGACATTGATAGAGTGTCTATGTGAAGAAGCTTTCCCCGCGATTCTTTCCGGCGATATGGCAAAGCACGACGCGATTGTGGGCAAGGCGCTGCTCGAAAATCTGCAGGGGGTGGATCTGATCGTGCTTGCTCAGGCTTCGATGGCGCGCGTGATTGCCGGCCTGCAGCCGGGCGCGCTGAAGGTGCCGGTGCTTTCCAGCCCGGAACTCGCCATCCTTCATGTGCGCCGTGCGCTTGCTGTCTCCGAGTTGGTGGGGGCCGGCGATTGAAGCAGCGGCAAAAAGTGCTCGTTCTGCTGGGCGCTCTCTCTGTCCTCACGTTTCTTGACCGGTTGGCCATCGCCGTTGCCGGGCCGGGTATCGAGACCGGCCTGCACATCTCGCCCCAGGAATGGGGCTGGATTCTGAGCGCCTATGTTCTGGCCAATGGGCTGTTCGAGATGCCCTCCGGAGCGATGGGAGACCGCTACGGCCAGCGCGGAGAACTGACGCGCATTGTCACGTGGTGGTCGGCATTTACGGCGCTCACCGGCTGGTGCCGGGGCTTTTGGCAGCTGGCGAGCGTCCGTTTTCTGTTTGGCGTGGGCGCGGCCGGCGCTTATCCAAACTCGGCCGGCGTGATTGCCCGCTGGTTTCCTGCGCAGGAGCGGGCGCGAAGTCAGGGAGTGGTGTGGGCGGCAAGCCGGCTGGGCGGCGTGCTGGCGCCGCTGCTCATTGTGCCTCTGCAGCGGTACTTCGGCTGGCGCTCTGTGTTCTGGGTTCTGGGCGCGATAGGCGGTTTGTGGGCGCTCGTCTGGTACGCGAAGTTTCGCAACCATCCCCGGGAGGATCCTGCGGTCAGCTTTAAAGAACTGCAGGAGATTGGCGAGCAAGGCAGCCACGGCGCGAGCGCCATTCCGTGGCGCCGTCTGCTCGGTTCCAGGCAGCTGTGGCTGCTGGTGCTGGCCTATGGCTGCTACGGGTGCGCCAGCTGGTTTTATTTTTCATGGTTCCCGATCTGGATGGTGCGCAGCGCGCGGTTCTCGATGAACGGCATGCTGCTGACTTCGCTGCCGTTTGCGCTGGGCCTCGCGGCTAATCTCGCAGGCGGCGAACTGAGCGACCGGATGGCGCTGCGCTGGGGCGCAAAACGCGCGCTGCGCCTGATTCCGGCGGCCTGTCTGGCGCTGGCGGCGGTCATGCTGTGCGCGATGGCTGCCATTCACGGGAAAGTTGCCGTGGTAGCGCTGTCGAGCCTCGGCTTCGGCGTGATGGACCTGATGCTGCCTTCGGCGTGGGCCCTGTGCATGGCGATCGGCGGACAGTGGAGCGGAACGGCTACGGGCATGATGAATACCGCAGGCCAGGCGGGAGGTTTTGCGGCCACAGTGTGTTTCGGCTACATCGTCCATGCGACCGGCAGCTACAATGCGCCGCTATTTCTCATCGCAGCCATGGCCGCCGTTGCTGCGCTGACATTTTCGCTCATCGACTGCACGCAGGGAGTGGATCGGGAACCGGTCCTCATTCCGGCGAAGATGGGATCCTGATAGTGAACCTGCGGCTAAGCCGATGTACCGGGCCAGCCCCCATCGCGTACCCGCACAAAGAAATCGTCGGGTCCGATCTGGCCGCCTTTGAGCGCCAGTTCGAGCCCATCGAGAGGCGAGCCGGGAGCCCAGGCGCGGCAGAGCGGCGCGCCCGGCGCAAGAGGCGCTGCAAAGCTGAGGGCCCTGAAGCCAAGCTGGCCGACCACGTGAGTAGACGTATCGCCGCCTGCAATGACGACCCTGCGCACCGCGGAGCGAAGCAGGATTTTCCGCAGCATCTCGCCCAGAGCGCGGCTGTGCTCGTCGCCTCCTGCGGTGGTTGTGTCCGGACTGCCCAGCGCAGTGTACAGGACCACGCTTTCGCCCCGGGCCAGCGCGGCGAGCGCAGTTTCCATTTCCTGTGTCCATGGTCCTCGCGGGCCGATGCGAATCGCCGCGAAGCCCTGACTGCGCGCGGCCTGAATCTGCCGGGCAGTTACCGGCGAGCAGCTCCCGCTGAGCACCAGGAGCCGATCGGCTGCTGCGGCAGGGGATTGAGTCGGCGCGTCGCCGATATCGTTCATCGTGCGCCAGTGACTCAGCAGCCCGTAGGTCAGGCCCGAGCTGCCCACGGCGAATACCGGCCGATCCGCAGCGGCGTCCGAGATGAGCGAAGCCGTCTGTTGCAGCATGGCCGCATCGAGACCGTCGAAAACAATGGCGCGCGCTCCGGCGGCGAGTTCGGCGTCAAGCTGCTGCGCGGCGCGGCCGGCGAAAAACGCGCGCACATCGACGCTGCCGATGGGAAGATGAGTCTGCCGCGCCAGATGCCGGCGCAGATCTGCCTCGTCCATCGGCGTAACCGGATGG
>DATGLJ010000161.1:0-9920 GCA_035294185.1 Occallatibacter sp.
GAGAATCTCGAGCAGGTACTGGCCATAGCCGCTCTTGCGAATGGGCTGAGCAAGCGCCTCAAGCTGCTCGGCCGTGATGAAGCCCTGGCGGTAGGCGATCTCCTCAGGGCAGGCAATGTCGAGCCCCTGGCGCCGTTCGATGGTGTGTACGAAGGTTGACGCCTCGAGCAGCGACTCGTGCGTTCCGGTATCGAGCCAGGCCATGCCCCGGCTCAGAATCTCCACGTTGAGCCTGCCTGCCTCAAGATAAAGCCGGTTCAGATCGGTGATCTCAAGCTCGCCGCGGGCCGAGGGCTTAAGGGTCTCGGCGAGTCGGACCACATCGCGATCGTAGAAGTAAAGACCGGTGACGGCGTAGCGCGATTTCGGCTGTTTTGGCTTCTCTTCCAGGCTCACCGCGCGGCCGCCGCGGTCGAACTCCACCACGCCGTAGCGCTCCGGGTCCTCGACCGGATACGCGAAAACCGTGGCGCCGGAGTCGATCGCCGCCGCAGCCTGAAGCTGGCGCGAGAAGCCCTGCCCGTAGAAAATGTTATCGCCGAGGATCAGCGCGCTGGTGTCGCCACCGATGAAGTCGCGGCCGATCAGGAACGCCTGCGCCAGGCCATCGGGGCTGGGCTGCACGGCGTAGTCGATGTTCATGCCCCAGCGGTTGCCGTTGCCGAGCAGCTCGGCAAAGCGGCCGGTGTCCTGCGGAGTCGAAATCACAAGAATGTCGCGCAGGCCGGCGAGCATCAGCGTGCTCAGCGGGTAATAGATCATCGGCTTGTTGTAGACCGGCAAAAGCTGCTTGGAGACGACGTGCGTCACCGGGTAAAGCCGGGTTCCCGATCCGCCGGCAAGAATGATTCCTTTCATATTTCGAGCCGCTCCGCGTAGTTCTGCGCGATCCACTCCCGGTAAGCGCCGGTGCGCACGCTGTCGATCCACTCCTGGTTGTCGAGATACCAGCGCACGGTTTTGCGCAGGCCGGATTCGAATTTTTCCGCGGGGCTCCAGCCGAGTTCGCGCCGGATCTTGGCCGCATCGATTGCATAGCGGCGGTCATGGCCGGGCCGGTCGGCGACGTAGGTGATGAGCGCGCGCCGCGGGCCGAAGGCGCTGGGCTGCATCTCGTCGAGGAGGTCGCAGATCGTAGTCACGACATCGATATTCGTGCGCTCGCTGTTGCCGCCCACGTTGTAGCACTCGCCCGGCCTGCCTTTTTCAAGCACCGTGCGGATGGCCGAGCAGTGATCCTCCACGAAGAGCCAGTCGCGAACATTCCTGCCGTCGCCATAGACCGGCAGGGGCTTGCCTTCGAGGGCGTTCAGAATCATGAGCGGAATCAGCTTTTCCGGAAACTGAAACGGCCCGTAGTTGTTCGAGCAGTTCGTCGTCAGCACCGGCATCCCGTAGGTATGGAAGTAGGCGCGCACCAGATGATCGGAGCCGGCCTTCGAGGCCGCGTAAGGGCTGTTCGGCGCGTAGGGCGTGGTTTCGCTAAAAGGCGGATCGGCGGGCGACAGCGTGCCATACACCTCATCGGTCGAGACGTGCAGAAAGCGAAAGCTTTCGCGGTCCGCGGCGCCAAGGCTCGCCCAGTAGCCGCGGGCCTGCTCGAGCAGCGTGAATGTGCCCAGCACATTGGTGCGGATAAATGCCTCAGGGGAGGCGATGGAGCGGTCCACATGGCTCTCGGCGGCAAAGTGCACGATTGCGCGGGGCCGGTGCTCGCGCAGCAGCGCGCCGACCAGCTCGGCGTTGCAGATGTCGCCGCGCACGAATGCATAGCGGGGCTCGTTTTCAAGCGCGGCAAGGTTGGCCGGGTTGCCCGCGTAGGTCAGCAGGTCGAGATTGACCACTGCGGCGCGCGTGTTGCGTATCCAGCTCAAAACGAAGTTCGAGCCGATAAAGCCGGCTCCTCCGGTGACGATGATTGCATCGCGCGTTTTTTCGCTCATGTGGGAACCCGATCCAGGATCATGTACGTTCCGGTAGGGATTGAGCCTTAATCATAACCGGAGACCGCCCGGCGGATCACCTTTCCGAGGGCGCGCAATGCCTGCCGCCGGGGGAAACCGGCGCGGCTGACAAGCCGGATGGTCCGGGAGGGTCTCTCGCTGATCGGCCGCAGGACCACGCGCCGCCCGCGGAAGGTCTCGGCTGCAAGGCGGGGGATCAGGGTGGTCCCATAACCGGCAGCCACCAGATTGACAAGCGTATCCAGGCTCGAAGCCTGAAACAGCGCCGGACGCATTCCCGGACGCCCGCGGCGTTTGCCGCAGGCCGTCAGCGCCTGGTCGGCAAGGCAGTTGCCTTCGGCCAGGGCCAGCAGGTCAGCAGCAAGCTCCTTTGCGCTGATTCTGCTCTTCCCGGCAAGGATATGGTTCTCCGGCAGCGCAGCCACGAAAGGCTCGGTGTAGAGGGGAATCCCGGTCAGCTCCGATCCGGCGCGAAGATCGGTCGCGATAATCGCGGCATCAAGCCTCTGAGCCGCAAGCAGGCTCAGCAGCGGCCCGGTCAGGTCCTCCCACAGCTCGATCGACATCGCCGGACAGCTCTCCCGAAGCGGCCCCAGGATCAGCGGCATCAGGTATGGAGCCACGGTGGGAATGATGCCCAGCCTCAGCGGCCCGGCCACGGGATCGCCCGCCGCCCTGGCCGCCGATTCGAGCAGCTCCGTCTGCCGCAGCGCCTCGCGCGCATGGCCCAGCAAGCGCTTGCCCATCGATGTAATCGCGACTCGCCGGCTGGACCTCTCGAAAAGAGGCACGCCGAGGCGGGCTTCAAGTTTTCGCAGCTGGCTGCTGAGCGTCGGCTGGCTGACGTTGCAGGCCTCTGCGGCCCGTCCGAAGTGCCGGTGGTCGGCGACAGCGACAAAGTACTTCAGTTCCTGCAGATTCACGCCGCGCTCTCCCGGACAAACATCGATTCATAGATTAAATCTATGAATGCCGCTTTAACAATCGATTGGAAGTACCGGCGGCGGGCAATTTATCGTGGTCCTGTAGCCTGCAATCATCTGGAGAAAAAAATTATGGCGACCGAAAACAAATGTCCTTTTGCGCACGGAAACAGCGCCCCCACCAACCGCGACTGGTGGCCCAACCGGCTCAACCTTCAGGTTCTCCACCAGCACTCCTCCCTGTCGAACCCCATGGACGAGGACTTCGACTACGCCCGCGAATTCAACAGCCTCGATCTAGACGCAGTCATTCAGGATCTGCACACGCTGATGACCGACTCACAGGACTGGTGGCCGGCCGACTTCGGCCACTATGGGCCGCTGTTCATCCGCATGGCCTGGCACAGCGCCGGCACCTACCGCATTGGCGACGGCCGCGGCGGCGCCGGCTCCGGGCAGCAGCGCTTCGCTCCCCTCAATAGCTGGCCGGACAACGTGAACCTCGATAAGGCCCGCCGGCTGCTGTGGCCCATCAAGCAGAAGTACGGCCGGAAGATTTCCTGGGCCGACCTGATGATCCTGGCGGGCAACGTGGCGCTCGAATCGATGGGCTTCAAGACGTTTGGCTTCGGCGGCGGCCGCAGGGACGTGTGGGAAGCCGATCAGGACGTCTACTGGGGCCCCGAGGGCAAATGGCTGGCCGACGAGCGCTACAGCGGCGACCGCGATCTGCAGAATCCGCTCGCCGCCGTGCAGATGGGCCTGATCTACGTGAACCCCGAAGGGCCGAATGGCAACCCCGATCCGATCGCCGCGGCGCGCGACATTCGCGAGACCTTCCGCCGGATGGCGATGAACGACGAAGAAACAGTCGCCCTGATCGCAGGCGGCCATACCTTCGGCAAGACGCACGGAGCCGGCGACGCGGCTTTGCTGGGCCCGGAGCCCGAAGCAGCTCCGATCGAACAAATGGGCCTGGGCTGGAAGAGCAGTTTCGGCTCGGGCAAAGGCGGCGACACGATCGGCAGCGGTCTGGAGGTCACCTGGACGACGACGCCGACGAAATGGAGCAACAACTTCTTCGTTAACCTGTTCGGCTACGAGTGGGAACTGACCAAGAGCCCGGCCGGAGCGCACCAGTGGAGGCCAAAGAACGGAGCCGGCGCAGGCACGGTGCCGGATGCGCACGATCCATCGAAGCGCCACGCGCCTACGATGCTGACTACCGATCTCGCTCTGCGCTTCGATCCGGCGTACGAAAAGATTTCGCGGCGCTTTCTTGAAAATCCGCTCGAGTTCGCCGACGCCTTTGCCCGCGCGTGGTTTAAGCTGACGCACCGCGACATGGGCCCCAAAGTGCGTTATCTCGGGCCGCTCGTTCCCAAAGAGACACTGATCTGGCAGGACCCGATCCCTGCGGTCGATCACCCGCTCGTCGATGACGAGGATATCGAAGCCCTCAAGAGAGCAATTCTCAAGAGCGGCCTGTCCATCGCTGAGCTGGTTTTAACCGCCTGGGCCTCGGCCTCGACATTCCGCGGCTCCGACAAGCGCGGCGGAGCCAACGGCGCGCGCATTCGCCTGGCGCCGCAGCGGTACTGGGCCGTCAATCAACCGGCGCAACTGGTCAAAGTGCTCACCGCGCTCGAGGCGATTCAGATGCAGTTCAACTCGTCCCAGACCGGCGGCAAAAAGGTCTCGCTCGCCGACCTGATCGTTCTGGGCGGCTGCGCCGCAATCGAGAAGGCCGCCAGGGACGGGGGCCACGCTCTGCGGGTTCCCTTTACGCCCGGCCGCATGGATGCATCGCAGGAACAGACAGACGTGGAGTCGTTTGCCCCGCTCGAGCCGGTCGCCGACGGCTTCCGCAATTACCTCAGCGGCAAACAGCGGCTCTCGCCCGAAGAGCTGCTGGTCGATAAGGCGCAGCTGCTCCGGCTGACGGCGCCGGAGATGACCGTCCTGGTGGGCGGAATGCGGGTATTGGGCGCCAATTTCGGCAGCTCGAAGCACGGCGTTTTCACCGCGAAGCCCGGGACCCTGACGAACGATTTCTTTGTCAACCTGCTCGACATGGGCACGGAATGGCAGCCGCTGGCCGGCGAGGAAGGCGTGTATGAGGGGCGCGACCGCAAGACAAACAAAGTAAAGTGGACGGGAACTCGCGTTGACCTGATCTTCGGCTCGCATTCGGAGCTGCGCGCGCTGTCCGAGGTCTATGCGTCTTCCGATGCAAAGGAGAAGTTTGCCCGGGACTTTATCGCGGCATGGACAAAAGTGATGAACCTCGACCGCTTCGATCTGGAAGCGCCGGCAGCAGGCGGCCGGCTGCGCCAGAGCGGCAGGAAACAGGAGCAGACGCTGGCTGCGCAGTAGGCCGGCAGCCGGATTCGGATCCATAGGAATCTGCGGCTTCCGGGCGGGCTCCGCTGCTTCATTCCGGCTCGATGAGCCGGAATGAAGCAGCCATCCGGTGAAAAGGCGCTTCTGCGCCGAAATGAAATTTTCGTTATATTAGAAGAAGCTAGTCTCGGACGCGGTTGTGCCTTCACAACATAGGAAAACGGGGCGGTCGCGGTTTGCGGGCGCGCCGTGGTTGTGTCTCAGGCCTCGACTCCGTCCACTTTTCAGTGCGTTCCATGGTCGTACCGGCTGTCCGGAGCGCCGATAAAGAGCCTGCCCGGCCCCACGGCACGGGCGCAGCAAGGCCGCGTACAAGGGCAACAAGAACTGTGCCTCGGCGCACTTTTCCGCCGCAGGCGTCGTGCACGACGCGTTCGCGGCACGAGTTTTCATCGAATCATTTCACGACAAGGGTTGCCATGGAAAATTCTAGTCGCCGTCCTTCGATCCCCTCTGGGCTCCCGCATCCGCAGGGCCTTTACGACCCGCGCAATGAGCACGACGCCTGCGGCATGGGCCTGGTCGCCAGCATTCGCGGCGAAAAGAGCCATGAGATCATTCGCAAGGGCCTCGAGGTGCTCATCAACCTCACGCATCGCGGTGCTGCCGGGTGCGACCCCGAAACCGGCGACGGCGCAGGCATCCTCATTCAGATTCCCCATGCGTTTTTTGCGCGCGAGTGCGGCAACCTTGGCATAAAGCTGCCCGAGCCTGGCGGCTACGGCGTGGCCATGTGCTTCCTGCCCGTGGAAAAGCACAGCCGCCTGCAGTGCGAGGGCGTCTTCGAACGCATTGCGCAGGAGGAAGGATGCACCGTGCTCGGCTGGCGCGACACGCCGGTGAACGGCGACGCCATCGGCCGCGAAGCCCGCAACTCGCAGCCCTACATCGAGCAGCTTTTTGTCTCCGCGCCCGCCGGCATGGACGAGGAGTCCTTTGAGCGGCTGCTTTACCGTATCCGCCGCCGCACGGAAAACGAGATCGCGGGCTCGGAAATCGAGGACAAGGAAACCTTCTACGTTCCCTCGTTTTCCTGCCGCACCATCATCTACAAGGGCCTGATGCTGGCGCCGCAGATCGAGAAGTTTTACTTCGAGCTGGCGAATCCGCTCGTCGCCAGCGCGCTCTGCCTGGTCCACCAGCGCTTCTCCACCAACACCTTTCCGAGCTGGAAGCTGGCGCACCCGTACCGCTACATATGCCACAACGGTGAGATCAACACCATCCGCGGCAACGTGAGCTGGATGAACGCCCGCCAGTCCGTTTACCAGAGCCCGCTCTACAACGGCAGGATCGGCGATCTCTACCCGGTCGTCGTTCCCGGCGGCAGCGACTCTGCTTCGCTCGACAATGCCGTCGAGTTCCTCTACCAGAGCGGCCGTTCCCTGCCCCACGTGATGGCCATGCTGATTCCCGAAGCCTGGGCCGGCAATCCGGACATGGACGAGGACAAGCGAGCCTTTTACGAGTACCACGCCTCATTGATGGAGCCCTGGGACGGCCCGGCCGCGATTGCCTTCACAGACGGCCGCGTCATCGGCGCTACGCTCGACCGCAACGGCCTGCGCCCCGGCCGCTACATCGTCACCAAGGACGACCTGGTGGTGCTGGCCTCCGAGGCCGGCGTCATCGAAGTTCCCGCCGAGGAAGTGCGCAAGAAGGGCCGCCTGCAGCCGGGCCGCATGTTTCTGGTCGACACGGTCGAAAAGCGCATTATCTCCGACGCCGAAATCAAAAAGCAGCTGGCCAGCCGCAAGCCCTACGGCGAATGGCTCAAGAACCAGCAGATCACGCTGGACATGCTGCCCGAGCCGGCGCGCGTAATCGGCTCCAATCACGAAACGCTGCTGCGCCGCCAGCGCGCCTGCGGCTACAGCGAAGAGGACCTGCGCATCCTGCTGCAGCCCATGGCCGCCAATGGCGAGGAGCCGGTGGGCTCGATGGGCACCGACGTGCCGCTCGCCTGCCTGTCGGACCATCCGCAGCCGCTGTTCAACTACTTCCGGCAGCTTTTTGCGCAGGTGACCAACCCGCCGATCGATCCCATCCGCGAAGAGCTGGTGATGTCGCTCATCAGCTACATCGGCACGGAGCGCAACATTCTCGACGAGAAACCGGAGAACTGCCACACGCTCAAGCTGCCGCATCCGATCCTCACCAACCGGGATCTGGAAAAGCTGCGCCGCGTTTCCTCGGGCGACCTGCTGGCGACGACGCTGCCTGCGCTCTTCCGCGCCGAGGACGGCGAAGCCGGCCTGAAGCGCGCTCTCGACGAGCTGAGCGCGCGCGCCTCGCACGCCGTGCAATCCGGCTACACGCTGCTGATTCTCTCCGATCGCGGCGTCGATTCCACCTACGCGCCCATCCCCAGCCTGCTGGCCATGGCCGCCGTGCACAACCGGCTGCTGAAGGAAGAGACGCGCACGCAGGTGGCGCTGATCATCGAGAGCGGCGAGCCGCGCGAGGTGATGCATTTTGCGCTGCTGATCGGCTACGGCGCCAGCGCGGTGAATCCGTATCTGGCCATCGAGACCATTCACGACCTGAAACGCCGCAACCTGCTGCCCGAAAAGCTCAGCGGCGAACAGGCCGAGAAGAACTTCATCAAGGCCATCAATAAAGCGCTGCTCAAAACCATCTCCAAGATGGGCATCAGCACGCTGCAGAGCTATCGCGGCGCGCAGGTATTCGAGGCAGTCGGCCTGAACAGGTCTCTGATCGACGCTTATTTCCCGGGCACGGCGTCGCGCGTGGAAGGCATCGGCCTCGAGCAGATCGCCCGCGAAGCGCAGATGAAGCACGCCTACGCCTTCCGGCCGCTCACCGATTCGGAAACCGACCTTGTGGTCGGCGGCCAGTACCAGTTCCGTGTGGACGGCGAATATCATCTGCTCAATCCGGCCACGATCAGCAAGGTGCAGCACGCTGTGCGGCAGAACAGTTACGCCACGTTTCAGGAATATACCGATCTGATCGACGGCGAGAACCGCAGGCTTTGCACGCTGCGCGGGCTGCTCCGGCTGAAGTATGCAGAAAAACCCATTCCGATTGAAGATGTCGAGCCGGCCAAAGAAATCGTCAAGCGCTTCACCACCGGCGCCATGAGCTTTGGCTCGATTTCCAAGGAAGCGCACGAAACCCTCGCCATCGCCATGAATCGTCTGGGCGGCATGTCGAACACCGGCGAGGGCGGCGAGGACGAAGAACGCTTCAAGCCCGATCCGAACGGCGATTCGCGCCGCAGCGCCGTCAAGCAGGTCGCCAGCGGCCGCTTCGGCGTGACGACCAATTACCTGGTCAACGCCGACGAGCTGCAGATCAAGATGGCGCAGGGCGCAAAGCCCGGCGAAGGCGGTCAGCTGCCCGGCCACAAGGTGGACGAGGTGATCGCCAAGACGCGTCACTCCATCCCTGGCGTGGGTCTCATCTCGCCGCCGCCGCACCACGACATCTACTCGATCGAGGATCTCGCGCAGCTTATCTACGACCTGAAGAACGTCAATCCGAAGGCGCGCATCGCCGTCAAGCTGGTTTCCGAGGTCGGCGTGGGCACCGTTGCTGCGGGCGTAGCCAAGGCGCACGCCGACGTTGTGCTGATCTCCGGCGACACGGGCGGCACCGGCGCATCGCCGCTCAGCTCCATCAAGCACGCCGGCCTGCCCTGGGAACTCGGCCTTGCCGAAACCCAGCAGGTGCTGCTGCTCAACGATCTGCGCTCGCGCATCCGCGTGCAGACCGACGGCAAACTGCAAACCGGCCGGGATGTGGTCATCGCCGCGCTGCTGGGCGCCGAAGAGTTTGGCTTTGCGACCATGCCGCTGGTCGCCATGGGCTGCATCATGCTGCGCAAGTGTCATCTGAACACCTGCTCGGTCGGCATCGCCACGCAGGACCCGGTGTTGCGCGCGCGTTTCCAGGGAACGCCGGAGAACGTAATCAATTTCTTCTTTTTCATCGCCGAACAGATGCGCCAGCACATGGCCAGGCTCGGCTTCCGCACGGTTGACGAGATGGTGGGCCGCGTCGACAAGATCGACGCCGCCGTCGCCGACGCGCACTGGAAGGCAAAGGGCATCGACCTCTCGTCGATCCTCTACGCGCCCACGCTGCCCTCGCGCGTTGCGCGCCGCTGCGTCACCAGGCAGGACCACGGCCTGAACGCCGCGCTCGATCATCAATTGATCGCCAGAGCCAAACCGGCGCTCGAAAACAAAACACCGGTCTCCGGCAGCTTCAGCATCCGCAACGTGCATCGCACGGTGGGCGCCATGCTGGGCGGTGAAATCGCGCGGCGTTACGGCTCGGCCGGCCTGCCCGACGGAACCATCCACTTTAAGTTCTCCGGCTCGGCCGGCCAGAGCTTCGGCGCCTTTGTGCCAAATGGCGTCACGCTCGAGCTCGAAGGCGACGCCAACGACTACCTCGGCAAGGGTCTCTCCGGCGGCCGCATCATTGCGTATCCGCCCAAGACTTCGCCCTTCCTGCCGGAAGAAAGCATCCTTGTCGGCAACGTGGTGCTTTACGGCGCCACCAGCGGCGAGGTCTTCCTCAACGGCATCGCCGGCGAGCGTTTCGCCGTGCGCAACTCCGGAGCCACGGCAGTTGTGGAAGGCGTGGGCGACCACGGCTG